>DASUTP010000355.1:0-4129 GCA_036374515.1 Chryseolinea sp.
GGCCGGCATCCAATTGAGATGGATGCTCGTATGGTTTCAATACACCCGTTATCCGAAAAGTATCGGATAAACCGCCACTGGTGATAATAACAAGTTGATCGAGCGCAGATGTACCAGCGAAAAATTTGCGGGCAAGATCGTAGGATAAAACGACAGGCGATGGGCCATCCAATGCTGTCGCGGGATCGCCTTCTTCGAATTGATAGGAAAAAATGTCGAAGAAAGTGGAATCGACAACGTACCCTCTATCCTCAAAAAAACCCTTTTCTCCGAAACGAATGTAATGACGTTGAACATCCGGGGGATTTGCAACACGGGTTGCCCTTTTTATTTCCGGGAATTCGCGTTGGAACGTAGGGACTGCAGGTGGTGCCGTACACGGAATAGTACTGGTCCACTGGTCGGTCGACAGGATGGAAGTGACGCGATAAATGTTGTTGTAGTCGGCGAAATGTCGCTCGTAACTGAATTCGTAGTGTATGAACAGGGCCAGCAGCAGACAACAGGTAATGCCGACCGTTAGCCCAATGACGTTGATAAAAGAAAAGACCTTATGTTTAAGTACGTTGCGAAATGCGATGACAAGGTAGTTATACAACATGATGTTGAAAGCTTGGGTCAGTAATTTTCAATTTGAATGCCACAGACAAAATAGGGTGAATTCGTTAAAATTAGCAGTTTAAACTAGTATTTTAGTCTCAATGTTTATTAAGAGCGAACAATGGTGTTCGCAGTCGGGCAATAGTTTATTAAGGTACGGAATGAAATATAACCTGCGTTTATGAACAGGCAAGAATGGATTGAGCATTATCTGCAAAGAATTTCGGATAAGAACTTTGAGATTTATCAGGTGAGACGAGAACTCGAGCAGCAAAATATTGATGAGGAAGAGATCAAACACATTGTGCGGGCGGTGGATACCGAGCTACAAAATCGCATGTTAAAATCGGCGACCCGTAATGACGGAAGGGGATTTGTCCGCATGGGGGCAATTTTAATGGTAATCGGGGTATTGTTAGGGATTGCTGTTTTCATAGGAGTCGTCAACCGGAAAAATTTTTTCATATTGGCATACGGATCGTTTTTTGGGGGCATGTCTGTGCTGTTGATCGGCCTTTTTAAGAAGAAAAGAGACGGGGTGAATCGCGACGACCGACACGACAGCGAAGCCGAGAAAAAACGTGTTTCGTTTAGAAAGTACCAAAGAGATTAATAACAGAGCATTTCAATTCAAATTAGATTAATTTGCGTGCAATTGTGATCGGCTCCATCTAGTCCGAATGATAAAATGTTCCCTTGAAATGCAAAAAAAATTAGTCAGCCGAAGAGATTTCATACTACAATCCAGCTGTGCCCTCTCGGCAGCGGTCATCGCGCTTCCAAATTTTGTAAAGGCGGCAGCGCCAAAATACAAAATGGGACTGCAACTTTTTTCAATCCGTCAGCCACTGGCAAATGATGTTTCAGGCACAATAAAAAAAGTGGCTGCAATGGGTTATGAAGATTCCGAGACCTATGGTTATAATCCCGAACAGGTAACATACTATGGATTAAAAGCGGAAGCTTTTAAGCAGCTTCTTGCGGACAATGGTATGACAACGACGAGCGGCCATTATGACTTTACAAAGTTTTTTGATAAGTCAGAGGACCTGATGATGCGCTATGTCGACCAGTGTATTCAAGGCGCCAACGCATTGGGACAGCGCTATATCACATGGCCGTGGCTTGACCCTGCCTTCAGGACCCTTGAGCACTTTCGCGCGCTCACGGGTAAGCTGAATGCTATTGGCGAGCGTGTAAAGAAAGCGGGATTGGGTTTTGCCTATCACAACCACGATTTTGAATTCGTCGACTACAACGGGGATAATGGGTATGAGATTATTATGCGTGAAACGGATCCTGAATTGGTTAAGCTCCAAATAGATCTTTATTGGGTTAAGCATTCCTCAAAATTGAGCCCTGCTCAGCTGTTCGACAAGCAGCCGGGCCGTTTTGTAATGTGGCATATCAAGGATATGGATAAAGTAAGTCGTGATTATTCTGAATTGGGTAACGGCTCCATCGACTATAGTGTTATCCTGCCCGAGGCTTCCAAGGCGGGCCTTCAATACTATTACATCGAGCAGGGAGGCAACTTTGCAAAGAACCCTTTGCAAAGTGTCGCGGACAGCGCTGCGTATTTTAAAAAGAATCTTGAAAAATTCCTTCGGTAAAGCCTGATTAGGCTGCCGGTCATCAGCTACCGGTCGCGTTCGACCAGACCGATGGCGCCTTTTTGCGCCTTAGGGGACATAAATTGAGGAGCGAAGGTTCCGATGCAGCCAGCAACGAGGCATCCTATAATGAGCATGATTATTTTGCTTGTTGAAAGTCTCATATTGGTTGCAGAGCTTGTTAATTGCTTCTGTGTAAATATACTTTTGAGCGCAAAAAAGGATGTCACCGGTCCGTAAAGAGTTGTAAAAAGTTGTAACGGGTAAATATTTTAGGACCTATTCTCCCTGAAATTTTACCTTCACGCCTGAAAAGTGGCGGCCAAAACATCCCGGTTTTTCCCCGCATTTCAACGTATGGGCTAATATCCAGTCCACTCTTGTGTAGACATATATTTCTGAAAATACTGCGAAAAGGTCACCAGCACGCCGTTTCCTGGATTAAGGTTCGTCGTACGGTTTAAATGCACATGTATGTTTTTGACCCTAAACAAAAGTGCCTTAGGATCAAATTAAAAATAAATTGAATTCCAAATGCCTTTCGGCATGGTTTGTCAACCCTGACCATATGTGACACCAGCCATGGCAAGAAAATAATTGAGACAATATGTTGAATATTATCCAGCTGTTAGACCGCGCGAAGCTACATCCAAAAAAAGAATTTGCTGTCTTGCACGACGGCGAGAGGGTCACCTACGGTAATCTGCTTTCAACGGTAGATAAATTAAGCATAATTTTTAGCCGTCTCCACCTTAGGGTAGGAGATAAGATCGTGTTATCCACGAACGATAAAAGAAGTCTTGCTGAAATTACCATTGCCGCATACCGGTTTGGACTCACAGTGATTTTGACAGACCCCAATGCGAAAGCGGACAGAATTCATTCCATCATAGCGTCTGCCCGTCCCGTTGCTTTCTTTATCGACGTCGAATTGACGAAGGCGTGGAGAATGGAAGAGAAAAATATTGTGGAGATCAAAAAAGCACCTGAAGAAAAAAAAGGGCTTTTCACAAGCATGTTTTCGAAAAACAAAAATGCTGACGTCGGCGCGTCAGAAAAGACATATCCAGCCTGTCTGAAGGGTCTTGAAAATGCCATACCCCAATATCCGGAAAACATCGACGATGCATGTGTTGCTTACATGATGTACACATCCGGATCGACCTCTGATCCGAAGGGTGTGGTGATCTCTCATAGAAATCTTTTTTCACACCTCGAGACCCTTAAAACTGTTTATGGGCTGACCGACGATGTACGAATACTTAACGTCCTCAACCTATACCATACAGACGGAATAAATCAGGGTCCGTTGCTGGCGCTCTACAGTGGAGGCTCCTGGATCAGTCCTTTTAAGCTGGACACCTCCCGCCTGGATCTGATTTATGATGGGATCTATAAGTATAAAACGACGCACCTTTTTGTGGTGCCCACATTGCTTTCCTTTTTTGAAAAGTACCACGAGGGGTTTGAAGATAGTTTTCGAACACCGGATTTTAAATTTGCCGTCTCTGTTGCGGCCTTGCTGGAAGAACGCCTGTGGCATTCCGTTTCTTCTATTTTTAAGATTCAAATAGTCAACATCTATGGGCTCACGGAGACTGTAACCGGAAGTGTCTATTGCGGGCCTAGTCCCGATACTTTCAAAATCGGCACCGTGGGTAAGCCGGCGGACTGCGACATCAGGATCATAGATGAGGAAGGGAACGATGTCAAGAAAGGTGAAAAGGGTGAGCTCTTGTTAAAGGGTGACCACATCATGGTCGGGTATTTTAACAACCCTGAAGCTACTGCGAAAGTTTTGATCGACGGCTGGCTTTACTCAGGAGATATCGCCCGTGAGGATGAGGAGGGTTTTATCAAGATCGTGGGAAGAAAAAAGAGTATGATCAATTCTGGTGGCTTTCGCGTCCAGCCGG
>DASUTP010000356.1:0-4634 GCA_036374515.1 Chryseolinea sp.
GCAACAACGCCATGGACACCATGGCTGTGGTGGCAGGGTCCACGGCGACAGCGTGAGGATCAAGAATGTCCTGGCGACCATGGCTTCCCGCACCCCATCCGCCGTTTGCATTTTGGGCGCGTATTATCCAGGTAAGTCCCCGGTCGACAGAGCGTACAACGTGCTCAGGCGTTTTATAATTTGAATAAAGATCAGAGGATTCTTCCCCCATCACGGTTCTGAATACACATCCCTTTGGGGGAACGAAGGCTTTGGTTTTTTTACCTTGCTCACCAAATTTCCGGATTGAAAATCCAAACAATAAAATGGCGCTTACCGCAAGGAATGTTAGAATTGAAAATTTCCACGTTTTCATCGTACTTGTGTTTATTGTACTGCTAGGATGCAGTGAGGGGCGTTATTTCATAAAAATGAATCACTTTTTTATAAAGCGTCAAAATTTGCTGTGGTGGCCCTTTTTTTCATCAGTTTGTGCCCGTTTAAATAACGATTCCTATCTTTCCGCTATGAACATTGTTTTATGATGAACAGGCGCCTCATTAAACTTACTTTTCCGATAATTCTGGTTCTGGGCCTTTATTTTTTAGGACCAAAACCGGATAAACCCGTTTATGGCAAGGCCATGCCCAACGTTTCTGGCTCCGCTGCGGAAATGGATAGGTACGTGGAGGAGAGAGAAGCGAAGCACAATATCAAAGACAACAATGAGGCACGGATTGTCTGGCATGACAGCAGTAAACAAAAGACACCATATGCTGTGGTGTATCTACATGGCTTCTCTGCCAGTCAGGCAGAAGGCGACCCGGTTCACCGCAGGTTTGCCGAGGAATTTGGATGTAATCTTTATCTCTCACGATTAGCGGACCACGGTATCGACACTACAGAAGCATTGCTGCAGTTTACCGCCGACCGCGCCTGGGAAAGCGCAAAGGAAGCATTGGCAATAGGCAAAAGTATAGGCGACAAAGTAATCCTGTTAAGTACGTCAACGGGTGGCACACTGGCATTGATGCTTGCCGCTGAGTATCCCCAAGATGTTTTTGCATTGATCAATTTGTCACCCAATATCGCGATCAATGACGGCGCCGCATTTCTTCTCAATGATCCCTGGGGACTGCAGATCGCCCGCATGGTAATGGGCGGGAATTATCGCGTCACAGATGCAACGGAAGAGCACGCAAAGTTCTGGAACAAAAAGTATCGCTTGGAATCGCTCGTACAATTGGAAGAATTGCTTGAATCATCCATGTCGCGCGAAACATTTGAGCGTATAACCCAACCGTCGCTCACACTCTACTACTACAAAAGTGAAGAAGAGCAGGATCCCCAGGTAAAGGTTAGTGCCATGTTGAAAATGCATGAGCAGCTGGCGACTCCTGCCGATTTTAAAGTGGCGCGGGCAATGCCCGCGGCCGGCGCGCATGTCCTGGGGTCATCCATGACGTCAAAGGATGTTGAAGGTGTATACACCGAGATCGAAAAATTTGCCGTCGATAAATTAAAAATGAACAAGATTGGAGAGGCAACCAACGCATCGTTATAAAGAGCGCTTCACAAGTCGGTGGGTGGGTAGGTACAGGTGAAGACAACGTCCGGCACCACTTCTTCCCTCCCCGAGGCTTCTTTACAGGGTGAAGACCGTTCGTCCTCAATAGGGAAGTAGCCGAAACGTTGGCAATCCCCGTTCTGGATCACTTCAGCGCGTCAATGGCTTTTTGCAAATCGTCCGGAGTATCGATACCGATAGTTTCCGTCAGTGTCTCGGCAACCCTGATCCTGAACCCATATTGAAGCCAGCGGAGCTGCTCAAGGGACTCGGCTTTTTCAAGAGACGAAACGGATAGTCTCGTTAGCCTTTCCAACACATCCGAACGGTAGGCATACATTCCTATATGTTTATAAAATTTGTGCCTGGTAAGCCATTCGCTTTCCGGCGTGCTTCTTATATGGGGGATAGGGGATCGACTGAAATAGAGCGCTTCCATGGTGGTACTTAAAACCACCTTTACAACATTTGGATTAAAGAGTTGCTCTTCGGTCTGCAGCGCCTTAACTAAGGTAGCAATCTCGGTCACGCCGTCCAGCTGTCCTGCTAACAGATCGATTTGACCGGGTTGTATGAAAGGCTCGTCACCCTGAATATTAATAATATAATCGTACTTGTTATGCTGATGGCCAAGTGCTTCAAAACACCGGTCGGTCCCGCTAACGTGGTCGGCCCTTGTCATGCATACCTGCCCACCGAATTTTCTGACGTGTGTATAGATCTCCTGATGGTCGGTGGCAACAATAACAGTGTTGAGTGCGCTTGATTGCTGCGCTTGCTCGTAAACCCGTTGAATCATGGATTTTCCCTGGATTACAGCCAGTGATTTTGCCGGGAAACGTGTTGAAGCATAACGCGAAGGAATTATTCCGATTATTTTCATGCGTTAATAGCTTTTTCCATAAACACACACGGAATATCCATGTTGACTATATTTCATACGTTATCTTTAATAATTCTGACCTGCAAGCTGGAGCCGCTCACATTGACCACTTCAACCGGAAATCCCTTCTCGATATATTCGCCGCGCGTATAAGCATCATAAATTGTTCCGTCGATGTCGACTTTGCCACTCGGCCTCAATACCGTTTGGGCTATTCCTCGTTTTCCCGTTACCACCGTCGAAATAAAATTAGAAGTGTATCCCTGCGCACTTTGCTGAGTATCGGTTAGTGCAACTCTCTTAAACGCATTTGAATCTACCAGTTTAGCTCCGCCAACAAAGAATAGGACCATCGAGCCTAATAATCCTGCCATGGCTGCGGCTACCGCTTTGAGAAGGTCGTTCATGCTTACAAACTCAAAATTGAAGGCATCGTTGTTGATCATGATCAGTACCAGTGAGCTGACAGCCAAGACGATTCCGCTAATCCCTGCGATGCCAAATCCGGGTATAACGAATATTTCTACGCCAATCAGAGCCAAGCCAATGAACAGCGTGATTATTTCCCAATTTTCAGCCAGCCCGTTCAAATAGTACGGCACCAGGTACAATATCAGGGCCACCAAAGCAGCCAAGCCGGCAAATCCCAGCCCGGGCGTCTGCATTTCAAAATAAATTCCCGCCAGGATAACAAGTATAAGTATGCCGCTGATAAAGGGATTTAAAAATATGCTTATGACTTTTTCGGTTGAACTCAAAGCAAAACGATCGAGCTCGTAATCGCGGATATTATTCTTCGCCAAAATTTCTTCAATGGATTCAACCTTGCCTTCACAATAACCATGTCGTATAGCCTCTGACGTTGAAAAGGTAATTACTTCGCCGACCTTTTTGACGCCGTCCAGAACCACATCTTCGTCGACCATTCCTTCTGCAATGGTTGGATTGCGGTTATTTTCCTCTGCGGTGGAGCGCATGATTGAACGCATATAAGACTGATATTTGTCGGGTGCCTTTTCGCCGCTTCCATCTACGACGGTAGCTGCTCCAATGCTTCCGCCTGCAGCCATATAAATGCTGTCGCATGCAATGGATATCAAAGCACCCGCCGATGCAGCATCAGCATTGATGAATACCCAGATAGGTTTTTTAAAATTCATGATCTTGTCGACAATATCTTTCGCATCCGTCAATACGCCACCATAGGTATCCATTTCGATAATTACAACATCGGCGTTAGTTGATTTGGCATGGTCAAGCGCAAGCTCGACGTATCGCGTCGTGCGAGGATCGATTTCACTTTTTATGTCCATAACCATCACCTTCGTCTTTTGGCCGAAGGCTGACCACGAGAGCATGAAAAAAAGGACGAACATTCCCAGTTTTAAACCTTTCATAGTTTTATTGATAACGGATCCGTGCGGCATTCGCGATAAATTGAAAATTCCTCCCTTACTTTACATAAATTTAACGTAAAACCTGTTGCTGCGCAGTATTGCTTTTAACTTTTCAAAGGTTTTTGATGGTGTGATCTGGGCTACTAAGGTATCCACCGAAAATGAAATAATCGTATTTGAAATTCGCAACAGTGTGCGAAAGGAAGTGCGGTTCTCCGCGCTTGAGCTGAAAACGCAAGAATTTTTGTGGCAGGATAAATTGATGGAAGAGCCCTGGTGGATCAACCTTGCTGCAGTTTCCTCCAAAATAGTACTCTTCACGCTCTATACTGACACACAAAATCCTGATAAAAAGGCGGCGATCGCATGTAATTTGCTAAACGCAGATCTGGTTTGGTGGCAAAATGATTTTTCCATCAGCTCCGTTTCCAATAACTTTGTGATTGGATTTTCAGAAAAATATGGAAGGCGCGAGGTGGTCCTTGATTTAAATACAGGTAAAACGCTTCAAACTCCCGCATTTAATTCGGAAATTGCCGAGGGGTCAGTACGGCCACAACAATTTTTTGAGGGACATTCTTATTTTGATACTGTCAAAACATTTTTTAGCCAGAAATTCAATTTATTACCGATTACAGCGTTGGAATATCTGGAGTATGATTCTTTAATTTTTGTTTCATGCTATCTTCAGGAAAATGATTTGACAAATTATTTGTTTATTCTTTCTGCCGATGGAAATTTGTTGCTGAAAGAAAAAATGGACGAAGATCTCAAAGGAATTGGGCTGGATACTTTTTTCATCTTGTCA
>DASUTP010000357.1:0-2786 GCA_036374515.1 Chryseolinea sp.
AGTAAAACGTCTAAATGTTTCAGAATCCGCAATCTAGCGTCTCGTTAGTTAGCACAATACCTTTAGTAGAGAATTGAAGGTGTTGATGCTGCCGGCTCAGATGATAAATTATATTCCCAATATTCTATTCTGCAATTTGCCCAATACTATTTCTTAAACTTTAATTGGTTTACCATCCCAGCTATTTTTTTACCTTGTTTCAAACCTTCATCCATCGAAAAACGGTAATGGATACCAGCCTGTAAACGAGACAAGGCAGCTTCTTTTGCGTAGGCTTCAAATGAGTCGAAACTGCGCGGCCCATAGCTGTCATCAAAACTGTGATCAGTGAATGCAAAATTTGCCCCAAATGTGTCCTCTAACACAGAAGCCCAAGCCATTGATATCACAGCGTGTGCCGATGTATATTCTGGAAATGGCGGTGTATGCAGCAGCGGACGCCATTCGCTGTGGCCAAGAACTGTGCGGATGTAAGTGATCGGTCGCACGACATTATATTGAAACTTCGTTTTCACACAGGCGATACCGGCGTCATTTCCAGCTATACCATGCTTGCAATACAAAATAGCAGCGTCCTGCAACGAAAGATTTTTCAGTTCAATTATTTGCGTAGCAATGTTTGCGGCATGGGAGGCATCGTCGAATTCTGCGATTTCACCTTTACGCAAGAGTTCATATCCCCAGAATTTCGCAGTCATTGAATCTTCCCGACTGAGATGTTGTGACAAGATATAAATTTCATTTACCGCATTGTAGAAAGCGGAGCCTGGCTGCTCCGAGTAAGTAGGAGGAGGTGGTGGTTGTGCAGCATCTGCAAGACCAGGAATAAATGTGCGGTTATTTCCCCAATAAGGATATACCGGTTCTGAAAAAGGAAATTCGCCTGTAGCTACCCATTTGCCTGGGCCGGTCGGCGTAACATATTTATCCGAAAAAGGATTTTCATAAGCTTTATGTCCCCCGTCCGTTTTTGACCATTCAAAAATTGCTGTTGCGATTTGTCTGCCAAAGTCAACAGAACGTTGCAGCGCTTGTGCATCGGTTTCAGATTGGAACTTGCTGTAATGTGCTGTCTCAAGTGAATCAACCATACTGAGCAACTTGGGTGTAGTGTGTGGTAATAACTTTTTAAGAATGTCGGCTACTGCCGAATTTGAGCTGGCTGGCCAATGATATCTCTGTCCCGGCTCAGGCGAAGGCAATAACAATTTACCGTCGAGCTGTGCGGCAATTGATTGATGGTCCGGCATTCCAGGTGCAAGTGACTCATACAACGTGAGGGCTGTGTACGCATAGGTACGACCTGTAACATGTGGAAGCAAACCTGGCGTCCCGACAAAAAGTCGCTGTTGCATTTTTATCCATGCGATAGCCATATCTGCCGGGTATTCCGTGACAAACACTCGCGGCGACTCGCCGGTATTGCAGGTTGGGAAAGCAAACATTACCAGACTGGTAAGTACGATCGTAACGAACGATAAAACTTTGAAACTTCTCTTTTTCATGATAGAAATTTTGTAATTAATATGTTGTCCTCTTTCTCCATCAGTATCCGAACTGTAATTTTTACACGGCCTGAACACAATCGGGAAGGCAATCGCCAGCCGGATATTTAAAATGACAGTTGCGAATAACCGGATTCAAATTGTGTACACTCTAAAGCCTAGCGGAGCTATGCTTTGTTAGAGTTCTGAACATCGGTAATAAACGTCAGGCTAAAATTAGAATGACAAATGGAAGGAGGCGTTGCTGAGAAGCCACAAAATGATGCTGTACGGTCCTATCTAATTATTTATTCAGCACAAAAGCTTTCCAGGGGAATGACCGTATTTATTTTTAAAGACTCGGTTAAAATGCGACCGGTTTTCAAAGCCGCTTATGGCGCAAGCTTCATCGATGCTGATATCTGAGGTTTCCAGCAGGTATCGGCTATACTCCAGACGTTTTTCGAGCAGCCACTTACCGGGTGTCGTGTGATAGATATTTTTAAATTCCTCTTTGAATGCCGTCAGGCTTCTGGCACATAGCCGCGCAAATTCTTCTAGAGAAAGGTTGCTGAAAAAGTTTGCGTCCATTATTTCTTTGATCGAGGGTCTTCCTGCCCTGCAAATTTCACTAAAAAAACATTTTAATGGCAGGTGAATATTGTTTGAAATGACATTGACCACCAACTCTTCAAACTTGAGTTTGAGTAATATTTCGGAAGGCGGAGTACACTGGCGAAAATACGTAAGCAACGAGTGAAAATAAACTTCGAGGACATCATCATTGGCTAGCGGGATAAGTGTATCTGTTTTTGAATCCGCGTCGCGAGAGAGTAACGGTATGCGGTATTTTTGAAAAACTGATTTGATAAAGTCGTCCGGCACAAATACGCGCAGCTCACAAAAATCCTCCCGGGTGCGGTGATAAGCTGAAATAATACTTCCTTTTTTTGCAAAAATGCAATCACCTGCTTTGACAATGTATTCGCCACTGAGTGTTCTCAGCACCATTTCCCCAGCGATGGCATAAGAGAAAAAATTATTGTGCCACCATAGACTGCTTGAAGGTGCATCTTCTTCTGCTGGGCAAACGATTTCAACGAATAACAGATCATCCACTTTAAATTTTTTCTTAAAAAGATCACTGTTCCATATAAAATCCTGCGTGTTAATCATGCCGCGGCCTATTACCAGGCATTTAAGTTAAGAATTTTTAGCTAAAAAAGTTAGACAGGATAAACCTAAGGAAATCGAATACATTGCAGCGCGTGATTCCTTCATTGACTTACGGGTGAGCGATTA
>DASUTP010000358.1:0-31969 GCA_036374515.1 Chryseolinea sp.
CACGCCAGCGCGAGCGAAAGACCTTCTCCTGTCAACAGTCATTCCGGCCAACCGCAGGGGCAGGGTAAGTGAGGTACGGATTTAACAGAAGCAGGGAGCAAGCATTACCCAGTGTAAAAGTCCGGAGGGCGACATAAAAGTTGCGCCGGGCCATAGCCCGGCTGCAATAGAAGAGCGGAGGATCGCGCCACAGGAACTCAATTCATTTGTTCATTTTTTGGCGCGAAACAGGTGAACAGATTCGATGCAGAATATTCTTCGACGCATACCGCTCCGGATAGATCACTCTGAGGGAATGGAATAGATCTATCCTCGGTTTAAGATCACGCTGCGAAGCCTCTCACTCTTGATCCAGAGCGCACCCCATGCGAGGATACCCAGATACACGGGAAACAAAATATGGGTGAATAGCGGATTGTCCATACGCACATGGGTTGCAATGGCACCGCCCCAATAGCCCGTTAACAAGATAGCTCCTAATATTTCAGTGCGTGGAATAATATACAGCAGCGTTGCGATCAATCCCAAAGTCCCCAAAATCGGCAGGTGATGGACCGCAAAGCCGAGATCGGTCGTTCCTTTAATAACTTCGTCATTCACGATAAACTTGAAGATGCTGTCCATAAGCATAAACAGGATAACGATTCCTCCCATTATACGGCCTGTCCAAACTTTTGCGGTGGACGGTGAAGTTGCGGGTAATGTTGCTTGAATTGTTGTCATGGTATTATAGTGTTTAATAGTTTATTTTTTTTACTGTCCTTCTCAAACCGCCCTCTTTTCTGACCGTTTGGTGAAACAAAGTTGTGCGAAAATTTGCCGCCTGTTGAGGTGTAAATGCGCCTATATAAGTGGCGAAATGCGACATTGGCGGTTTTCTTAATATCTCTCCGATCAAGTCGTAATCCGGAGCGGTTCGCACAGGCATGCGGATAGCACCCCAGGAGTTTAGCGGCGTTGTGCAACTTGCTCAAAACCGGCATCAGCGCGCGTGAGGGATAGAAGCGGAAAGCCCGAAGCGCGTCGGCTACGGCGCTGACGGACTTGAAGCGGATAGCCCGACCCGAGTTACCTGTCGAAGCGCAGCGAAGACAGGGAACGAGGGACACGCCATAAAGTTCTCAGCTTACAGCTGACAGCTTTGTGCGCCAATGTTCTACGATAGCGCTCAGCCGTGCCAACAAATGAGTTGACACAAATTATACCTGCGGCGAAAAGATTGCTTGTCCGATTTCGTTCTCTGTGGCCCGATTAGCGCGCAAGATCATTGTAAGCATATGCAAAACGGATCGCGTCGACTATTGAGAATATAACGGGAAATACCACCCTTATACCCAGATCGGCATACAGGCAGAAGGACCTTTTTGAAGAGCCATGAGCGTTCAATCGCGTGCTAGCATTGGTAGCCCGATCATCACGAAACGAATGATTGCTCGTGACTGCTAGATCTTAATGATCTTTGTGTTGTAGCTATGATCTCCCATCGAAATTCTCACATAGTAACAACCCGAACTTAACTGTGAAAGGTCTACCTGATTCCCCTTCCATAAAAAATTGCAGGGACGCCCCTTGTCATCAAAAACTTCGACATGTCTGATTACTTCGCGCGTTTCGATGGTCAGGAGTGACGGTGTAGGATTGGGATAAAACGACAAAGCCAAACCTTCTTCAACTCCTAGAACGTTGTTTATTACTAACACCCTTGACACCGATGCGGCGGCCTCGTAATTCTCATTTCCAGTTTGTACTGCGCTAATGGTAACGGTTCCCGCACCGGAAATGGTGACTACATTTCCTATGATAGTCACGACATTATCGCTGTCCACCTGGAAGCTGACAGGAAGCGTAGATGAAGCCGTAGCCTGCAATTCAAACGGACCGTCCTCAATAGTCTTTTCGCCGTCTATTTCAAACTCTATTACCTGTGAACTTTTATTAATGGTGAGGACACGTGTAACAGGGACGGCGGTTTTATAAAATGCATTCCCGGCCTGACTTGCGGTTATTTCTGTGGCGCCTGCTTTTTTGATAAGGATTTCTCCAGCGACGATCTCAGCAATGGACGGATCTGAGGAGGTGAGCGATAATGGTAGCTTCGCCGAATTGCTGACGACTGGAGTAAAAGATGCATCGCCATACGTTTTGTTTACAAAAGGATCAAATGTAATTATTTGACTACCCTTTTCCACAGTTAACACCTGATGCCGAATCGTAGCAGGAGCGTATATGTCGTTGCCTGACTGAATTGCCGTGATGGTAGTTTGACCTACTCCCTTGATCACCGCTTTTGATTCCTCAATAACCGCAACGTCTTCGTTACTGCTGGTGAATGTAACGGGTAGGTTAGACGTAGCGTGTGCAGTCAAATCGATCGGACCTTCACCGTAAGCGTGTGTCCCGGGCGTATCGCTATTCGCTGGAAGTTCGGAAAACGAAATTTCCTGATCGATTCTTAATGATGTTGAGAATATTCCTTGTTCAAGGGTCCCCAGAAACAACTTTCCATTTGCGGCCACCATAGAAGTGACGAAAACATTCGGTAGGCCACGCCAGCTCCAACTTTCTCCGTGATCGGCTGAAACGAAAAGTTTACCCAGCGACGCGGCGTAGAGAATTCCTTCGGCAGAAGTGAACGCTGCAACATCAAGGCCATCCATTTCACCAACTTTCCCCCAAGTAACGCCGCTGTCATTTGACAGATACGTGCTGTTGTCACTGCCGGTGACGAGCACAATATTTTGATCGACGAAAATTTTTCTTATACCGAGGTCTGTATCCGAGAAGGAAATTTCGGTCCATTGAGCGTCGCCAACGTCCCGCGAATACAATCCGTCCTCGGTCCCCGCCAGAAGAGCATCTCCCAAACTATTAAAATCCGTAATGCTCAAAGATCCAAGACCGTCGCTGAATGTTTCCCACATAGCTGTACCGTTATACCGGTAAATTCCGCCAACTTTACAGCTGAGAAATCTATCGGGTCCGCTCCGAATAAGGCGCGTTGGAAAAACAATATTGCCAATCGGCAATTCATCTTCCCATACATTGCTCTCAGTATTGAGCATCCTGATCCTGTCATGCTCAACAAATGGTAATAGATCACCCTCTAGAAGGCCGCTTCCGCAGCTTCCTCCAACGATCCGCTCCATTGGACTGAACAATTCCTGCGCTGGCTCTTTTTTATAAATACCTGTATGGCTCGCCACTGTCCACACTGTTCCATCAGCGTCAACCTGGAGGTCGGTGAACCAAGATGCATCGGTTATACCGGCATAAGACTGGACAAACGAAGCGCCCCCATCATCACTTTTATAGATTCCATGCCATGATGGGACAATCAAAATATTGCCGGAGACATATAAAGATATCGTGGTACCAGCATCCGGTATGCCATTATCAATCAATGTCCACGTCCCATTTCCTAAGTCAGAGCGATGAACCTTGTCGTAACTGTTAGTCGCGGCATAGAGCATATTGTCGTCTACATAAAGTTTATTCACCTGAGCCAATCCCAAGCCCGCGGTTTTAGAATGCCAGTTTGCACCGTTGTCATTCGTATAATATAAACCTCCCAATTGCGCGTAAACAAAAATCGTTTGTTGCCATACCGTGATACCTGTCGGCTCAAATGCTGATGGCAATCCAGTCGAGATTTTTTCCCACGTTTTGCCAACATTTTTAGAAAGATACACGCCGTCACGGCGCGTTGACGCAATGACTGTTTCGCCATCGACGTGAAGCGCCGTAATTTCTTTGTTGTCGAATATGGGTATGGATGTAGTGAATCTAAGGAAATCTGTCCCATACACATAATGCAGTCCGGTTTTCGTGCCAATAAATACAGTATCTCCATCGACACCCAGGGCCGTCGCTTCCAATGGTCCGTTCGGATTAATGATGAACTCCGGTTTCCATGTTTCCCCATTATCCGTCGTTGTATAAATACCATTGCTGCTATCCCATGCATATAATGTACCGTTATCACTATTTATACTAAAATGGGGTTCGAAATAAATTGAATTAAGGCCCGCTTCGACCCTTTCCCAATAATCGCCCAGATTATCCGAAAAATATAATCCTCCAGATGTAGACAGGAAAAGACGATCATCTTTTCCTTCGACGATGTCTCCACCATAGTAAACCTCGAATGGCCCATGTTTGTCAATGGGCTGGCACAGGACAGTAGTAGCGCAAATGCTCGTAAGCATTAGGAGAAAGCAGCAGAATTTCATGGCAATAACTTATTATCTAATAACTTTTAACATTGTGAGGGTCTATACAGGTAGGCTCGACACAGTCCTATTGGCTACCGCTTTTCATCTTTGCCAAGATACAAATTTCGCGGCTTTTAACCGACCGCGTCCAAACACGGAAGGAGTAGCCAAATTAGAGAAACGGATCTCTTTAAAGTAACGGATGGCCCGACTACACCAAAGCAAACGCCCACTTTCCACACTAGATTTGCTTAAAATTTGCCAAAAATCATACTTCTTGAATGAAGAATGTAGAAACATCATCGTGGAAAAGAGAAAACCCCGTCAACCAATGGGCGGGGGCTCGAAAATGGTTTCACAGTACGCAGAATCATGTTTCAGAACGATTAATCCGCCGCCGGTGTTTTCTGTGAACGTGAATACTTTGCGTTTCACCCTCAGCGTTTCTTAGGTATGCAGCGACTCATCCTACTTATAATCATCATCCCCCTAATTATCGGGACCAACGCAGGGCTATCACTTGCACAAGAGAATGTCGGCATCCAATTCCTTGGCGATGAAGCGGCGGTTAGCGCAGGTTTTTATGGGCATTCCGAATATGTGCTGACGCGTTTTCCGGCAGTGAAAAGTCAGGACTCGATACGGAGGGTCATCAACAAAGAGTTGTCAAAATATCCGAAGGCCGTACTAAAAAAAGCAAGGCTTGGAAAAATTGTAGTGGTGGATGAAGCGTATTGTATCAACGGCGATACTGTCTATGCCATGGTAGATGGCACGTATGTCGTTCCTGTGGAAAAGGGAAACATCATGTTTGTAAGTGGAACATCTCGATTTTTGCCAGGCGTGATTCACCACGAACTTTCTTCGATAATGATGTATGAATTAACAACCGACACAGTTGTTTATGCAGCGTTATCCAGGGTGCAAAAGGCATTTTTATCCGTAACGCCTTATTATAGCGACAAAGAAACCATGGCCGCTTCAGCCTCTGCCAGGACATTTGCTTATCCCAAAAATAAGGACAATTACTTTGTGCTGGGGAATACCGGCTACTCGTTGGTAGATTACGAAAATGATTTTAATACTATCGTCCAGTTTCTTTTTACCCCGACGCTTAGCAAAGCGCTCAACTGCTTGTTGGTAGATCCCCGATTGAAACTTTGGGATTTTCTGGATGAGGCCAAGAAAAACAACTATCCCATTTACAAGAAGGTACAGTTGGTGATCGGCTATTACAAGTCAATTGATGCGAGGTTTACGGAGGAATACTTTCGGACGCTCGAAAAGTAGATGACTGCGGGGGAACGGAAAATTTTTTATCTGCTAACGGGAAAGCGATGGTTGACGCCTTCCAAGAATGAAGTCAAAATGCATACCTTTAGATACAGCAGCCCTGGTTAAAGACCGACCAAAATGAACCTTGGAAAGACGTCCGGCCCGGGACTGAAGAAAGGTTTTGGGACTTCAATTACTAAGTTGCTCTGCGCTAACAGATTTTTAACCTCCCCTCGTGTCACCAATGCTTCGCGAGCCCTAATGCAAAAACCGCCCGAAAACTTCAGCGAACGGATCGCGGCCTACGACGGTATAAAAAAACAATCCACCAAGCCAGCCGTGAAAAATACCCAGCACATAAACATTGCGCGCCCTTACATAAATATATCCATAGAACAAAGCCAGTATAAAAGTACCGAGAACCAGCCAGTAGAACGGATAGTGCAGCAGTCCGAACAGCAATGCCGTCACTACGATTATAACGGTATGGCTGATGCGTGGTCTCTTGAGATCTTTGAGGTTCCCCGCCACCAGTCCAATAACAAGAAACTGCTGAATGATACCCCAAATAGGATACAAAATCAGAACCGGAATGATATGCCACGTCGTGTGGATCGAACCACGGTAAAATCCGATTAGAACAAAAGCTAATAGGGACGCGATACCGAACGGCATGACCATACGCAATACGCTTCGCAATGTATCCGTCCGAAACCCCCAGTATTTCAACATGCCTGGGACTTGCCGTTCCCGCAAGATCACGTAGGCTGCCCAGGCGAGGATAGCCAGCACAATAAAAGGTAGCTTCCATTTAAACCAGTCCATAAAAACGAATTTGCCCGCGCCGGTCAAAAAGACGGCAATAATTTCAAATACGCGGCGTCTGTCATCGACCATAGGTACTGGCATAAATTTTTTCTCATTATTTAGTAGCTAAACGTTTATACGGCTTACACTAGAAGGAGTTCGGTTAGGTTGAAATTCACGCACCTTGTAACTTACAACATGTTCACGCGCGAAGAATCATCGGCAATCCGGCAGGAGTTCTGGACAACGTTTGGCAAGTATATGAGTCCGATACCTTCATCAGCGGGCATAAAGATTAATTGGGTCAATTACCATACGAGGATCAAGGATGTACTATTCCGTATGGACGCGGGGGCGAAGTCCGCGACCATCGCAATTGTAATTCAACATCGCGATCCGGGAATTCAGCAATTATATTACGAACAGTTCCTTGAACTTAAAGATCTACTGCATGCTGAGCTGGGCGAAGCGTGGCAGTGGCAATTGCACCTTGCCGAGGGTAGTGAAAGGGTTGTGAGCAGAATTTTCCAGGAATTGCACGGGGTTTCAGTTTTCAACCGGGACCACTGGCCGGCACTCATCTCATTTTTTAAACCCAGGATCATTGCCCTTGATACTTTTTGGGAGAATGCAAAATATACATTTGAAGGTTTGCGTTAACGTTTGGCGCACACCCCGACGAAACAGACGCCACCATATGGGAGTTTTGTTGGCAGGAATCCCGCCTTCATTAAGGAAGACGTTGCACCACCAGGAAGTGAGCTCCGAATTCCGCGCATGCGCCGTTTCCGCACGGTATCATCCTCTATGTAAACAAAAAAATGTTCGCCCCGTGACCGAATTTGGACAATAGATTTTTCGGCGATCACACTTTTCACCAACAACAACGCACTTTTTTCACCTGGCACGATTATTCCTACATTTAGAGTATATTAATATGTCGATGAAAAAATATCATCTCGGGGAGTTCGAAGAACTAGTGATGCTTGCCGTGGGAATCTTAAACAACGAAGCGTACAGTGTGTCTATTAAAGATGAACTCGAAGAGAGACTTTCCCGAACAGTGAGCATGGGTGCGTTGCACACGGCCCTTAAAAGGATGGAAGAAAAAGGTTTTCTCAAATCGTTCGCTGGAGAAGCGACAGAAGACAGGGCTGGCAGGCCTAAACGCTATTTCGAAATCACAGCATTAGGCAAAAAAGCGATACAGCACACAAAGGATACGCGTGACGAACTTTGGAAGGCAATTCCAAAAACAGTATGGGATTTGAGAGAAGCAGTGCGTTGAAAAATATGCGAAGCCATAAGTCACATCCACCAAAGTTATTCCTGAAATTTTTTCGCTGGTACTGCGATGACAGTATGCAGGACTATATCGAAGGCGATCTCATGGAGGTATTTGAACGTCGCCGGAAAAAACTTGGAAAACCAAAGGCAGATTTACTATTCATTATGGATGTGCTGCTGTTGTTCAGACCAGGTATCATCAAAGTAAATACGAACTATCAACCAATAACTAATCACGGCATGATCAAAAGTTATTTTAAATCCGGGTGGCGAAATCTTTGGAGAAACAAGCTGTACTCTACCCTCAACATTACAGGTCTGACTTTCGGCATTGTTTGTTTTCTACTCATAGGACTATTTGTTTTCGATGAGCTGACCTTTGACCTGCAGCATTCAAACGCCCCACGGATCTACCGTGTGATTGAGTATAAGAATGTGAACGGAGAGGCTACTACGGTGGCGGCAGCAGGTTTTAAACTTGCCGAGGAAGCTCAAAACGGAATTCCCGAAGTAGAAAAAACCAGCCGCCTAATGCGGGTCGGAAGGGCAAATCTTGTAGACCCGGAAAATCCTGTGCCCTTCCAGGAGACCGTAACCATCGCGAATCAAGACTTCCTGGACATCTTTGATTTTCCACTTTTGGCAGGCGACAGACATACGGCACTGAAGGAACCGAATTCCATCGTCATCAATGAAGACCTCGCCATGCGCATCTTTAACACTATCGACGTATTGGGCAGAAGTGTGCAGTTCAGTCACATGCAAACGCCGTTAAAGATCACAGGCATTTTAAAAAAACATCCGTACAACTCCAGCTTTACCTTTAGTTCAGTCATGTCGGAAGCAACGTTGTATAACGACGACGGCTTCAAACAAACCATGGCCAGCGACTGGGAGTCAGGCAATTTTTCAGTCTACGCGTTGTTAAGGCCAGGATCAAATGCCGATTCAGTTTCAAATAAAATGACCCGGCTCGTGCTGTCCAATCTTTCGCTACAGCCCGGAACCTCCGTTGGTTACAGTCTTCAACCCTTAGCGGATATTCACCTGAAGTCAGAGGGTATCGTCGACGGTGCGAGGAATTCTAACGTAGAGGCTATCCCTGAAGGAAATCCGTTGTACATTAAAATATTTTCATTCACTGCCATTTTTGTGTTACTCATTGCAGGCATAAATTACACAAACCTAACCACGGCCCGCGCAGCTGGCCGTCTCAAGGAAATCGGGATTCGCAAGACCATCGGCGCCATCCGTAGCAACCTGATGGGACAATTCCTCATTGAGTCATTGCTGACTACCATTATCTCATTCGTCCTTGGGGTCATCCTTGTAAACCTTTTACTTCCTGCCTTCAATCAATTCGCGGGAAAGCAACTTTCCCTGGGTATCTCAACCGGATATCAATTCTGGGTCATTGCCATCGCACTGGTCATCCTTACTGGATTCCTTTCGGGTGGCTATGCATCTGTGCTGCTTTCACGCTTGAAGCCGGTAGCGTTGCTGAAGGGATTAAAGATGCAAAGTACCGGCGACCTATCGATCAGAAAAGGTTTAGTGATTTTTCAGTTTACAATTTCGACGTTTATGATCATTGGGACCATTGTGCTGTTCATGCAAGTCGATTACCTTAACAATACAGCCCTGGGCTTCAACAAGGATCTAATGGTAGTGATCGATGTTAACGTCGGCGGCGCACGGACAAATTTTGAGGCACTGAAAAATGAAATGGCAAAGATACCAGGTGTGAACAATGTTAGCGTAACCTCCAGAGTACCCGGGGAGTGGAAGACATATCGCCGTGTCAAATTAAAAAATGAAGGTAAAACTGATGAGTACCAGACCGCTTACTTTTTTGGCGCTGACAAAGATTTTATGAACACCTATGGAGTATCGCTGGCCCAGGGCCGGAATTTTGACACCCGGGCAGATTCGACGACAATCATCATCAATGAGACGGCAGCAAAAATGCTAAACATCGACGAAGCTTCGGGACAAACTGTCGAGATCGGCGCCGTAGCCCGGGGCAGCTCCTTCGAGCCGTTAGATAACAATGTTCCATTCAAACCAAGGGTCATTGGCATTGTGAAGGACTTTCACTTCCAATCCCTGCGCGAAAAGATCGAGCCGCTGGTTCTTGGCTACAATGAAAATCCGATTCAAAGCATCGACTACTATTCAGTTAAGATTTCCAGTAACGATATAGCGGGGACGTTGGCAAAATTAAAAGCCGTTATGGTTAAAAATGACGAGCGCGAGCCGTTCGAATATCATTTTCTGGACGATCAACTGGCATTATTTTACGCTGAAGACGAACGTCGTCAAACACTGCTCGGGTGGGTTGCGCTTGCCACCATTTTTATTGCGTGTTTGGGACTCTTCGGCCTTGCCACATACTCCGCTGAGCAACGTGTAAAAGAAGTAGGCGTTCGTAAGGTGCTTGGCGCGACGATGCCGAGCCTTGTTTCCCTGCTCTCCAAAGACTTTATCAAGCTGGTGCTGATCGCGAATGTTATTGCATTTCCGATTGCCTGGTGGGCGACCACCCGCTGGCTGCAGGAGTATGCTTACCACATCGATGTGCAATGGTGGGTATTCCTGCTGGCAGCCATCCTGGCGTCGATGATTGCTTTGCTTACCGTTAGTTATCAGGCGTTGCGGGCCGCGATGTCAAATCCGGTGAAGAGTCTGCGTTCCGAATGAGGGGATGTTGTCGAGAAACTCTGACTATCCAGTGATGCCTACAACCTGGCTCAGATATTCATTGCATTTTGCCTACCGGATCCGACGATGTTGGTACGGCGGCGACCGGTTTAATACGGGCTATTCTGATACACTGAAATTTTTTCCGTCAGCCCGACGAGATGACACTTTGCGAGATTAAAAATGTCAGCCTTGAACCCTTCAAAGTATTTTCACCGCCGCCAGAAGGCTCCTTGCACGGTTCTTGTAAAAAGATTCATTGCTTTTGCAATAAACTAAAAGACCATGAACGGAGTGACAGAACAACGTGGTCTTTCTGCCAGGCAGAAGGCCCGAAAAAATGTCAGCAAATTTTGCCGGTCCACCCATTCCAGGTGGATGCTGATGGCCCTTGCACTGATGGTTTCGTCTTGCAACACCCAGGGGCAGGATGGCGGAGAATCAAAAGGCAAGTCCGCAATTGCGGCCGACAGTATCAAAGAGCCCAAGGTTAATATCAAGGTTAATAAACATTACGATGATAAAGGAAATGTTATTGGCTTTGACTCAACCTACACGTCATTCTATTCAAATATTGAAGGTGACACACTGAAGATGGATAGCCTGTTCAGAAGTTTTGACAGTCATTTTGACCTGGGCAAGACATCCTTCTTTGGCAGAGATCTTTTCAGCAGGGACCTTGACTCATTGTTTTTCAATGATTCGTTGCGGTATCCGGATTTTTTTCACGACGACTTTTTCCTGAAGAGATATGAACTCAACGATTCATACCTCCGGAATATGATGCGTCGGATGGATTCCTTAAAAAATGACTTTTTTAGGGAACACAGCCAGCGGGGCCGTGGCGATGAGTCACATGACCTGTGATAAGCTCGAATATTGGACTTTATAGTAGTACTAATGTTTAACAAAAATCAGAAAGGAGAAGCACTATGAAAAATCTAGTAAGAACCAACGGAGATTCATTTTCATCCATTCCATCTTTGTTAAATGAATTTTTCAATGATGGCTGGTTTGATTCATCGCTTGGGAATTGGAGGAGCCAGGGAGGTTCCATGCCTGCCGTTAATGTTCGGGAAAGCAACGACGAGTTTATGATCGAAGTTGCCGTGCCGGGTATGAAACGTGATGACTTCAAGGTTGAGTTGGACAACAATGTGCTCACCATTTCGTCCAGCAAAGAAGAAAAGGCCGAAGAAAAAAATCGGGCGGGCGAATATACGCGCCGTGAATTCAGCTATCAGGCGTTCCAAAGAAGCTTTTCGCTGCCGGAAGCGAAGGTGGAAGGAGGAAAGATCTCCGCAAAATACACTGATGGCATTCTGTATGTAACGGTCCCAAAGAGAGAGGAAGCCAAGATGAAACCGGTACGTCAAATTGCGGTCTCTTAAATAAGGCGGCAAATGCCGCCTTACCTTTTGTTTTTCTCAGCGTTGGTTTTTTTTCAAAACCTCGGCGCCGCTGTCATTATTTTTTCTATTAACTTATCTGCTATGCCCTTACTCGATTACTACAAAGAGATATTGGATAAAGTGAGCTTTTATCCTGACTTATTTGTGAAAGAATACGGAAAAGCACAACGTCACCTGGACGCTGCGGACGTTGGGAATCTTAATCAGTGGATCAACACAAGAGGCTTTCAGGCTTTATTAAAGTGTCGGGCTGCACAAAACGTCCGCGTGCTAAGTCATTAATTAGGCTGATGCAAGTTGGGGCCAGGAGTAAGACTCTTAGGTCAAATAACCGGATGAAACATTGTCGAACCGGGACTTGCTTTTTTTTTACATGGAATTTTATTTTGCGGCAAAAAAAGTTCTAAACGACGATGAACATCCGAATTGAAAATCTGTCGAAACGATATGGTTCCCAAACCGCCGTCGACAAAATTTCTTTTGAGGTTAAAACCGGCGAGATCCTTGGCTTTTTAGGCCCCAATGGTGCCGGTAAGAGCACGTCAATGAAAATGATTACTGGGTATCTCGGTATTGGAGAGGGCGATGTCTTTATTAATGAAGAGTCCGTTCGCGACCGGGGACCAAACCTGAAAAAGCATATCGGCTATTTACCTGAAAATAACCCGCTCTACCTCGATATGCCCGTGATTGACTATCTGGAATTTTGCGCAGTGCTCCAGGGGGTTGAAAAAGAAAAGATTGGGGCCCGGATCCGCACGATGGTCAGTGTCTGTGGCCTGAACGCGGAAAAACATAAAAAGATCGGTGAACTTTCCAAAGGATATAGGCAAAGGGTTGGCCTTGCGCAGGCAATGATCCATGATCCTGAAATTCTCATTTTGGATGAGCCGACAACCGGACTTGACCCAAACCAGATTGTCGAGATCAGGCAATTGATACGTGATCTCGGCAAAGCAAAAACCGTGATTTTGTCCACGCACATCCTGCCGGAAGTCGAGGCCACTTGTGACCGGATCCTCATCATCAACAAAGGAAAGATCGTCGCTGATGGAACCGCCGAGACCCTTCGCAAACAAGCCAGCGGCCGTGAGCTGCTCAAAGCCCGCATTGAAGATGGCAACGGCACGGAGATACTACACGCGCTTGATGGCTTGCCTTCGATAGAGCAGGTGTCATCCCTCGATATAAACGCCAACCGTTTTGAGATCGAAAGCAAGTCAGGCCATTCCGCCAAGCGCGATATTTTCCAGCTTTGCGTTCAAAGAGGCTGGGTCCTCACGGAGATGGTTCCCGTGGAAACCCGGCTGGAAGATATCTTCAGAAATTTAACAATGAACTGATTATGCATGCAATTTGGACTATAGCGAAACGTGAGCTCGCATCATTCTTCGATTCATTGATAGCCTATATCATGCTGGTGCTGTTTCTTGGCTTCAGCGGCTTTTTTACCTGGGTGTTAGGATCGGATATCTTTTATGTCGGCGAGGCGAGTCTTGAGGCATTTTTTAATGTCGCCTATTGGACCCTATTCTTTTTTATTCCGGCACTAACGATGAGGTTGCTGGCTGAAGAAAAGAAAACCGGCACCATCGAACTATTGCTTACTAAGGCGGTCAGCGACCGGCAGATCGTACTGGGAAAATTTCTGTCGACGTTGACGCTGGTGACGATCGCACTCCTGTTTACAATTCCGTATGTCATTACGGTTTCCACAATCGGAAATATTGATCTGGGTCAAATCCTCTGCGGCTACCTTGGACTCGTGCTCATGAGCGCGATGTACACAAGCATCGGCCTTTACGCAAGCAGTACAACCACAAACCAGATAGTGGCATTTCTTTTAGCAATGTTTACCGGACTATTCTTCCACATCATCTTTGGGCTGCTTGCCCAACAGTTTCCTGGATGGATAGGACATGTATTTGACTACCTTAACATGAACGCCCACTTCGAAAGCATCTCAAGAGGTGTCCTTGATACCCGCGACCTTATCTATTTTCTTTCGATCACGGCCATAGGGATTGTGCTGTCGGAACTTTCATTAACGAAACGTCAAACCGCCTGATTTCATGAAGTCATTATTCACAACTGTATCGCTAGTTATTGGAATAATCGTGGCAATCAACCTGCTGGGCAATGAATACCACTTTCGCTGGGACCTCACTGAAGATAAACAATATACGCTCAGCGATGCGACAGAGGACATTCTGAAAAATCTCGACGAGCCCATTACCATAAAAGCTTATTTTTCAAAAAATCTTCCCCCACATATCGCGAAGACGCGCCAGGATTTTCAGGACATCCTCATTGAATACGCGAGCCTGGCAGACGGTCAGATCCTCTACGAATTTGCGGACCCGGGCGATAGCGAAGCCACGGAACAAGATGTGACTCAGAAAGGAATCCGACCTGTCCTGATCAACGTCCGGGAAAAGGACCAGGTGAAGCAACAAAAAGCATTTCTCGGCGCAACAATTCAGCGAGGTGAGAAGTCAGAGGTGATTCCATTCGTTCAGCCAGGTGCAGCAATGGAATATGCACTTTCTACAGCCATCAAAAAAATCTCGATTGAAAATAAGCCAAAGATCGGATTTCTTCAGGGGCACGGAGAGCCGACGCAGATCGAGATGCCTCAGGTAGCGCAGCAATTGGATATTCTCTACAATCCCATTGACGTTACCCTCAGCGATTCTACAACCATCCCAGAAGACTTAAAGACATTGGTGATTATCCGTCCAACGGACAGCATACCAGCAAGCCACCTTAGTCAGCTCGATAACTTTCTTTCGCGGGGCGGAAGGCTTTTGATTGCCATTAACCGGGTTCAAAGCGAATTGCGTACGCTCTATGGAATTTCCGTGAACACCGGCCTCGAACGGTGGCTGTCGCAAAAGGGTGTTGAAGTTGTGGATAACTTCGTCGTCGATGCCAAGTGTGGGTCCGTGAGCATGCCGCAGCAATTTGGGGCGTTTACACTTCAAACCAATGTTTCGTTCCCCTTTGTGCCCGTGGTCGGCACTTTCTCAGAACATCCCATCACATCCGGTCTGGAAACGGTAATGCTTGAATTCGCAAGCGAAGTAAAAGCCAACGATGACTCTACTGTGCGTTTTACGCCGATTGCATTCTCTTCGGAATTGTCTAACACTTTGCCGGCGCCTCAGATGATCTCTTTGGAAAAAGAATGGGCTGAAGGAGATTTTCCTTTGCAAAATATTCCGTTAGCGGCAGCTGTTGAAAAGAAATCGGGTACGCCTTACCGGATGGTCGTCATTGGTGACGGCGACTTCCCCATCAATGGTCCGCCGCAAGAACAGCAACGAAGGTTACAGCCCGACAATGTAAACTTATTGTCGAACGCGATCGATTGGCTTCAGGATGACACCGGTTTGATTGAGTTAAGGACGAAGGGCGTGGTTAGCAGACCCATCATGGAGTTGGACGAAACCACACGAATCGTGCTCAAGTATGCAAACTTTCTAATGCCTGTCGCGCTCGCCATTGGCTACGGAATTGTCAGAGCTCAGAGGAACAGGCTCATCAGGCAAAAAAGGATGAATGAAAATTATGAGACGGTCGAATAATAAGATATTATTGATTGTATTCATCGTGCTGGTCGCCGGTTTTGTGATTACCAGAGTCTTTCGCGCACCATCACGAGAGCGCAACATTGATGAAACACTAATGGCAATAGACACGGCAAAGGTGAGCGCAATTCACATTTCACCGGTTGTCGAGAAGGGGACAGAAATCAGGTTACTGCGCACCGGCAAACAGTGGCAGATACAACGGGGAGGACGAAAAGCCGATCCTGAAATGGCGCAAATAAGAAAGGCCTTGGGCTCGTTGGTTTCGCTCGGTGCAGATCGGGTTTTGACGCGTAAAAAGGAGAGTTGGGCCAACTACCACGTTGATTCAACCGCTACCCACGTCAGCGTTACTTTAGATGCGAACGATACAAAAGAATTTTGGGTCGGGAAACTGGATGGCGGCGGGAGCAGCGTACGTCTTAAAGACGATAACAATGTGTATGCCGTCGACGCGTCGTTTGAGGGCACTTTCAATAGAAAGTTTACTGAATGGAGAAACAAGACCTTTGTAACAGTGCAGCCTGAAAAAATTTCCAAGATCACCTTTCAATATCCGGGTGACTCGAGTTTTGTTCTAACGCGAAGCGAAAACAAGTGGGCAGCCGGCGATGCTGCTGCAGACTCTTCAAAAGTGCAAACATACCTGAACAGGTTCAGGTCCTTGTCTCTACGTGACTTTGCGGATGACTTTACACGGCCTAACGAACCTGCCCTTACGGTTACCCTACACGACGAGCAAAAAAAAACAATAACGGTTCAAGGATGGAAAGTCGCAGAAGACCGATGGGTACTGAACTCCAGCCAGCATAACGATGTCTATTTCTCGTCAGATGAAGCGTCGTTAATTCGTGAAGTTTTTGCAGGCAAGAAGTGGTTCATGGGTAAATAGTCCAGGATAGGAAACACTTTCATTTCTGCCTAACTTGAGGCTATGATTTTTTACAGCACAATCACACAGATTCGACAACTGCTCGGACTTTTTACCCTCACCTTCTTTGCTGCGTGCTCGTCAGGCAAAAAAGACGAGACATCGACCTGGCCAACGTTCGGACATGACATTTCCAACAATAAATTCTCAAAACTAACCATCATCGATACCTCGAATGTCATGCAGCTGCGTGAGGTATGGCGCCATGAGGACTCAACCGAAGGTGGTGGTGTCTATTTTAACCCCGTGATGTCCGACAATCGCGTCATTGGGCTGATGCCGTCGAATAAACTCGTGGCACTCGATGCCGCAACGGGTAGCCTGTTATGGGAGTTTACGCCCGATTCCTCAAGCATTTCAAACTGGTCAAAGGGACTCACGTTCCATCCGCCTAATCGAATCTTTCTCATTTCAGGTGGAACGTTATATTCGATCAACGCCGAGAACGGTACTGTATTCAAAGAATTTGGCAACAACGGCCGTGTGGATTTCTATGATGGCCTGTCGGTATCCGACACGATGCGTGCACAGGTCCCCGTTTCCAGCAACGCGCCAGGTGTCGTCTACAACGATCTCTTTATCGTAGGATGCAAAGTACCCGATGAACTTCCCTCGACACCTGGCGATATCCGCGCATTCAATATCAACACAGGAAAATTGGAATGGACGTTTCACGTGATCCCAAAGCCAGGGGAATTCGGAGCCGATACGTGGAGCCCCGATGCCCGTCAACGCAACGGCGGGGCTAATTGCTGGGCGGGGATGGCACTGGACGAAAAACGAGGCATTGTCTTCGTACCCACGGCTTCGCCTTCATTTGATTTCTACGGTGCTGACCGGCCAGGACAAAATCTTTTTGCCAACTGCCTGCTGGCACTTGATGCAAAAACCGGCAAACGTATCTGGCATTATCAAACGACGCATCACGACCTGTGGGATCGTGATAATGGTTCACCTCCGAACCTTGTTACTATTGAGCGTGACGGGAAAAAGATCGACGCCGTGGCGCTGGTGACAAAAATGGGATATCTGTTTCTATTCGATCGCGAAACAGGCGAATCGTTGTATGAGGTTAATGAAGTACCGGTGGATACCGTGAGCAGCATGCCAGGAGAAAGGCCCTGGCCTACACAACCGATCCCTGTGAATCCGCCGTTTGCACGTCAGGGGTATCAGGAACAGTACTTTGGAAGATCATCGGCGTGGATCAAAGAGGAGATCGCTGAAAATCGATATAAGACCGGCGTGTATGAGCCGCCGTCAATGGAAGGATTGCTCCTGCTCCCCACCGCGCACGGTGGGTCCAACTGGGGTGGTGCTTCGGTGAACCCGGAAACCAACACGCTGTTTGTTAACGCCACGGACATTCCCATGATCCTGAAACTTACGGACCTGAAAAAGATCCGGACCGCTAATCAACTCAATCCTGAACTTCTCTTCAGGACGTACTGCAGTAATTGTCATGGCTCTGACAAGAAAGGAACAGGCTTGGGTCCCGATCTTACTGGGCGCGTAAAAAAGTTCAGGAACGAACAGATCTCAAACATCGTTCGGGCCGGTGCTCCGCCAATGCCTTCGTTTAAGTTTTTGTCAGACGAGCAAATTGCAGCCATTGTTGGGTATGTTAAAGACACCGTTGCAACACAGTCGTTCGAAACGGCAAACATTCCTCAGAACAATGAACCTTATGGCTTCAACGGGTACAGTTTTTATCTCGATCCCCATGGACATCCTGCTATAGCCCCACCGTTCGGCACAATGACGGCCATCGATCTCAACACCGGCGACATCGCATGGCAGGTTCCGTTGGGTGAAGATCCTGCGTTTAAAAAGATGGGGATTCCAAACTCCGGAATGTTTAACCGCGGTGGGGGAATTGCAACGGCAGGCGGCTTGATCTTTATTGGCGCAACCGGCGATAACATGTTCCGCGCATTCGATCAAAAGTCTGGAAAAGTTTTGTGGGAATACAAATTGCCGGGAATGGCGAGCTCCATTCCGTCTACCTATGCCGTTGACGGAAAGCAGTTTGTAGTTGTTTCGGTAAATGGGGAGCAGGCAAACAACTTCAAGGGAGGGTACATTGCGTTTTCGATGGAGTGAGTTTAAAAAGTTAACTACGCAGGCACGGAGCTAAAATACAGAGGATGTAATCCTCCAATGAACACCTCAGTATCTCCGCGTCTTCTGTCGTTCAAAAAAGACGCTCTCTCAAAAATTACTACTAGAAGCATATGCTTTACACAAGTGGAACCACAGACATCACGAAGTTAAATACATAGGGTGTAATAGCAGACTCAAGAAGACCCGGACCCATTTCTATGCGAACGCGTATCGCAGATCAAGGATGATCAAAGTAAATTGATTTAAATACTCGTGGCCGCATTGATTTTTTTTATTAGCTAACGGCTTTATTGAAACAGAATCCAGACACGCTGATGAAAGAGCAATGCTAATTTTACGCCCTCCCTTAGCATGGTCATTCTCATTTGAAACGAGCCGCTGGCACCGCTCTGAATACTTTTCACAGTGGACACTTTCCTGATAGGCCACCGCGAATGCGGGCCGTCAGGCCTTTTTGGCAACCTCCGCAACAGCCCGGCGGATCGGTTGTGCAAATAACGCCCAAACCTTACCTTCCGCGCACTTTCTGCTTAAAAAGTCCGTTCTTTAAGTTAAAATAGTGATTGCATGTTGTGGCTGTTTTTGATTTTTGGTGTTGGGCTTTCCTTTATTTTTTATAGATACACCGCCGTCGCCAATAAGCAGATATTTTTTGCTTCTCCCCTTTTCGTTTCGGCCGTGGGTTCACTTGCCGTGCTCATACTTGCCATCGGCATAGTCAATGTTGTCAATATCAAACCTGCAGCGGTCGAGTCCAACCATGAAGGTTTACACCTTGAGGACACTACCGCCAAAACCATTATTGCAAAAGGTCCCGGGTTTACCTACAGGATGCTCACTAAATTAAACGACGACCTGAAATTTGCAGAGATCCTCCAACTACGCAATACTTATCGCCACCTGAGCGAAACTAACGTAGATAGCATTGCAACGTTGGGCAAGTTCGGGTTGGGGGTGATAGCTTTAAATGACAAAAAAACAGATGTCGCGCGAGAACATTTTCTGTCTATAAAAAACAGAGATCTCCCGTTCCTTCATTTCTGTCTTGGTAAGCTGCTGCTGCAAGAGAACAAGAAAGCAGATGCTGCATTGGAATACGAAAAGGAATTACAGATTAGGAAAGGCGGAAACAGAATTGAAGCCTTCCTTGCACTCGTCGAACTGCACGAAACTGAAAAAAATTATGATAAGCTTCATGCGTTGCTGAAATCGGATCTAGCAAACGCTCATTTCCCCGAAAAATTGGCGCGCAGCACATTGCTCAGGATCCAGGATTACGGACAGTATTGGTCATGGATAATCAACATTTTTACTTATCGCATCCATGCTGTCGGATTCATCGCGGCTTTTTTGATTTCTGCCATGTGGCTGATATACCTATCCTACCTTGACATATTCCGGCCAGAGAGGTTCCTTTGGCTGGTCGTTATGTTTGCGGGCGGAATGATCTTTTGTCCCCTCCTGTTTTTTATCGTCGACCATATCAAGTTGGGCACTGCGTGGACCATCAACGGAAATTTTTTTAATGATTTGGCCTATTGTATCATAATGATCGGCGTACCCGAAGAGTTTGTAAAAATGATTCCACTTCTCATCCTGGCGATCTTCAGTAAAAACCTTAAGGAGCCGATTGATTACATCATCTATGGATCCGCCGGGGCTTTAGGATTTGCCTTCCTGGAAAATCTCATCTATTTCACGGAGATAAAAAACGGAATCATTCATGGAAGAGCATACCTCGCTGTAATTGGACACATGACATTTAGCGCTATCGTTGCATATGCGTTTGTCGTAAGTCTGTTCAAGCTGAAAAATAAAAAATCACTGTGGCGCAATCTGCCTAAGGCGTTTCTTCTCGCAGCGACGATCCATGGCGTATATGACGTATTATTATTCCACAATCAACTGTTTTTCTTTTTTGTATTCTTCGTACTTATTGTACAATTCTGGACAATGATGATCAATAATGCAATGAACAACTCGCTGCATTTTGATTATAGGACTGCACCTAGGGCGGAGGGCTCAAGGCTATTTATAACCATCGCCCTAACATCGGTCTTTGCGCTGGAATACATATACGCCGGGTTTTCGGCCGGGACGGCGGAGGGAAATGAGCAGTTGCTTTCAAACATGGGATTCGCAGGCTTTCTTATCATTTTCTTTTCCTCAAACCTTTCGAGCTTCGACCTTATCAAAGGCTATTGGCGCAGCATGAGCATTTTCAGTAAAGAAAAACGTGGCTATGGAAGCCGCCAGGAATTGGGCCCGTGGTTCAGCTGGTATTTTGTGAACGCAAGCAGGGCACATAACTACGTGGGTCTGCCGGTGAGAATTTTTAATGAAAAATTCAACCGCATTCTCGCGGATTACCTCTATGGCGAACATGAAGGCAGGATTGTGAGCAGGGTGATTCTTTACGAGGATGACACGCCGGATCCTTATTGGTTTCTCGTCAGGATGAAAACACCTGTTCCGCTTCCCAACGACCTGAACGATTACCTGCTGGTAAGACTTCGTTATCAGGAAGATTCATTGCTCTACGAGGAATATGTAGAAGTGTTTTTCAAGGCAATTCCCGACATGGAATTACTACGGCAAGAACGCCCGATGAAGGAAGATTTTCCTTTTTATGGTTGGGCGGTAATGAAATTTGATTCAGGTAAGAACGAAGAGGTTGAACGCAGGCTTGAAGCAAACATCGTACGCAGGATTCACGAGAGCAGGGGAACCGGGACCTAGCGGTGACGTGGCTATGGTAGAGTGCCAAGAGGATGGCGCAAATACTTTTCGCAGGCGCCAATCAAGTTCATTGATACGATCCTATCTGGAAATAACCTGATAGGCTCTCTCACCATTTAATTCTGTCTGTTTCACAACTTTACCTTTCTGAAGTTCGTCCAGCATTGCGTTGATCGCCGGTTCATGCTGCGATCCAAGATGGCTGATCAGTTCACGATACGTCCTAATGTTGTTGGGGGCTTTCCGGAAATCGGTAATGAAATTGAGAATATCGATCTTTTTCATAGGTAAGATTTTTCATAAGGTCTTAACGGGAGGAATATTTGGAGGGTTGCAATTCAGCCTGAAACCGAAAACATAAAAGAATAAAGGCTGGTTTTTAAGAACCAAAATTATTGTTCGAAGCCGGACACGCATCGTTTCAGATTGGATCGTAAGATGGCACGATGTCATTGCAGCGGGCAGGAAATGCGTGGCACACCTCTTGAAAGCGCATTGGTTTAAATTAAAGAATATGCTGAGGAACTACGTCGTTATCGCGCTACGGAACATTGGACGCACTAAAGTATATTCCTTCATTAATATTTTCGGCCTCACCCTCGGGATCTCCTGCTGTCTTTTGCTATCACTGTATGTGAAAGAAGAGCTTTGATATGATGCTCATCACATACGATACCAGGATGTATATCGCATCAACACCCATTTTGACGTGCCTCGCTACGGAAATGATAAGATTGCAACGGTGTCGCCACCAATTGCTTCAGTCGCGAAAATTGAAATTCCGGAAATCGAGGTGGCAGCTAGAATATTTCCACAGGTAACAAATCTTATCCGGTACGAAGACAAAATGTTTTACGAGGATGGAGGCAAAATTTCCGACTCGACAATTTTTGATGTTCTCACTTATACGTTTACGGAAGGCTCTCCCAGAAAAGCGCTGACAGATCCGAACACTATCGTCATAACCGACAAGCTGGCCAAGAAAATATTCGGCGGTCAGCCTGCGCTCAATAAAATAATATCCATAACGCAAGACAGTGCAGCGATCAACTTTAAAGTCACGGGTGTCGTGAAGGACAATCCAAAATCGCATTTCCGTCCTGCGTATTTCATTGCGCTGTCCAGCGACGGATCCGCGTTCGTTATGCGCTCTGAAGGTTTAAACAATGAATGGGCGGGCATACAATTCGTTACCGCCTACGTGAAGCTGCGCGCGGGTGTGACCTGGCCAAAGCAATGTCTAATTCCGCTTTAGTGCGTCAGCATTGGAGCTTGTACGTTGTCCTGCTATCTTTGAAAAACGAGCATTGCTTAAAAATCATGCTGAGAAAATCAATGTCGATTATTTCAATTCTGCTGGGGTTGTACATTCTGATTTGTTTACTGATGTTTATTTTCCAGGAGAAGCTCATCTTCTTTCCGGATAAGCTGGGAAAAAATTACAAGTTCGAATTTACCGGGCAATTTGAAGAGCTATACATACCTGCTTCAGACGAAAAACTCTTACACGGTGTGCTCTTTCGGGCAGACAGCTCCAAAGGGCTTATTTTTTATTTGCATGGCAACGGCGGTGCGCTTGATCGTTGGGGTAGTGTGGCAGACACCTATACCCGATTGAACTACGATATCTTCGTGCTGGATTATCGTGGTTATGGAAAGAGCGAAGGGGTAATAGCAAGTGAAGAACAACTCTTTCAGGACGTACAACTCGTGTACGACGAAATGCTCAAGCTTTACCCGGAAGAAAAGATCGTTGTACTCGGTTATTCAATCGGCACCGGACCGGCTACTAATCTCGCCGCAACGAATAGTCCTAAAATGTTGATCTTACAAGCTCCGTATTTTAGTCTCGGAGATTTGGTAAAGCAAACGTACCCCTTCGTGCCACCGTTTCTTTTAAAGTACAAATTTGAAACCTGTAAATATATAACCCGGTGCGATATGCCCATCACGCTCATCCATGGCGATGTGGATGAAGTTATCCCGTACAGCCAGTCCGTTAGACTCAAAGCGTTGCTCAAGGAATCAGATCGCCTCATCACACTTAAAGGTCAGGGGCATAACGGCATGACTTTTACCCCGGAGTACGAGAAGGTAGTGGCGGCGTTATTGCGTGACAAGTAAGGATGATCGCGTGAAGGGGCAGGAAATTAGGATTGTAGTTCTGTGCCCTGCCAGAGACAGGGCACAGCGCCTCGCAAGGGAAATTTTATCCCACATTCAAAAATGACCACTCCGGATGGGTGTCTTTGTTCACTTTTTTTAGCGCATCCAGAATTTCATTCATAGGTTTTTCAACCAGGTGTCCTTCCATCGCATCATGAAGATCGCGATTGACGTAGGGATCGATTAGACCATGGGCAGTAGCTAAGGAGGATAAGTTTTTAATTGTAACGCTCATTTCATCAATTAGCGCCTCCATTCTTTCTGTGTCAGGTGTTACAGTTTCGCTCATATTCGCTAGGGTTTCGGGTTGCATTTTGCGAGCAGTAAATCTACAACCTGCAATCGATTGAAAAGATCCTTTTGGCGTAAATTTTTTATTATTTAATCTTTAAAGCGACACGAATGACCGATGAATGTAAGTGTTTTTTTAACAGTTACACCCCGACCGACACCCTAAACCTCGATCGAAGCCGACCCATCTGCCTTTAGGCGTTCAATTTCCTGGAACCTCTGACTTAAACCTCCTCGGGCCTTCCTGTGCCCGAAACGTTCACCGAGGCCATCTATCCTGCTTCCAATACATTGCCGGGAAATTTTGCTGAGAATGTATTTATATTTTTCGGCGCCTGTGAATTCGGGGGATGCTTATCGTCATATCAAAAGTACAGGATGAAAGTGACGAAGCATCGAAAAGCTTTCCTTGTTGTGGGTCAGGAACTTTGAGATACAGATCGACGCCGTTTTACCTTACTCTTTGTACGCGGGCGGATCAAGCGTGGGATTCAATCAAATATTGATCTGGGCACCTCGTTACAACGTAACCTGGTGGATCTATTAATGGAGGATTCTGCCGGGCAGGATGAGGCCTTGACTGAAGATCCTTGCGGTAAAATATTGCCGGAAGATTTATCTTCGAGCATGCAAAATGATATTCTGCTGATCCTGTCGCTGCTCTTTGGTACGCTGATGCTGGTTATGTTGGGCCAACGACTTAGGATCTCCTACCCGATATTTCTCGTGATCGCGGGCTTAGGCTTAAGTTTTGTTCCGGGAATACCGCACATATCCGTCGACCCGGAATTAATATTCCTCATCTTTTTGCCTCCCCTGCTGTATGAAGCTGCGTGGTTTACATCTTGGTCAGCCTTCTGGAAATGGAGACGTGTGATCGCAATGCTGGCCTTTGGACTGGTATTCGTTACGGCTACAGCTGTTGCCTATGTGTCAAGCGCCCTGATTCCAGGGTTCACCCTTGCAATGGGCTTTCTGTTGGGAGGCATCATCTCGCCCCCTGACGCCCTGGCTGCAACATCGGTATTGAGAAATATAAAAGTTCCCAAAAGGCTCACGGCTATTCTTGAAGGTGAGAGCCTTGTGAACGATGCATCCAGTCTGATTGTCTTCCGTTTTGCGCTCGCCGCAATCGTCAGCGGACAGTTTGTTTTGCAAGACGTCATCGTTCAGTTTTTCCTGGCGGCAGGCATGGGTGTTATAGTAGGGCTTGCAATTGCGCATGTCGTTTACATGATCCACCGGTTTCTACCAACGAGCTCGAGTATCGATGTAACACTGACGCTGATGACCCCATACTTTATGTATATGGGTGCCGAGCAGTTTCACTTTTCCGGGGTCATGGCAGTTGTGAGCGGAGGCTTATTCCTTTCCTACCGGTCCCACGAAATATTATCGAATGGCGCCACCCGGATGCAGGCAAACGGTGTGTGGTCGACAACAACGTTTGTACTCAATGCATTGGTGTTTATTCTAATTGGTTTGGAGCTGCCGGTCGTGATCGAGGGACTAGAAAGTTATTCACGCGGCGATCTGGTGATGTATGCGTTGGTTATTAGTGCGGTCGCCATTGTTGTGCGCCTGCTTTGGGTTTTCCCGCTCGCCTACGTTCCCATCTGGTTTAAGAATCGCGTACGGGCAGACAACGTTAACCCTACATGGAAAGGCCCATTGATAATCGGATGGGCAGGAATGCGGGGTGTTGTATCGCTCGCCTCTGCACTATCCGTCCCGCTGCTGTTAAATGAACAAACTCCCTTTCCACATCGCAACCTGATTTTGTTCCTCACGTTTGTGGTGATCCTGGTAACGCTGGTTTTCCAGGGGCTGACCTTACCCTGGCTCATCCGTTGGGTTAAAATTTTAGAGAGTGACAAGGAATTGCCTGAGGGACAGCAGGAGGCCGGAATACAGATTCGATTAAAAAAAGTAGCCCTTAGCCTGCTGCAGGAAAAATTTGCACACGATATCTCGGAGAACGAACTTGTCGGTCTGTTAAAGAACAACCTGGAAAGTGACGTGTCTGAGGCTCAGCAGCGGCTTGATTCTCTGGAATGTGACACCATGGCCCAAGAAGAAATTGACCGTTATCACGAGGTGCTTCAGGCGCTTTACGCCCAGCAGCGAAAAGAATTATTCATGTTACGCAAAGAAAAGGCTTTCAGCGATGAAGTGATCCGGAAGCAAGAGCTTCAACTTGACCTTGATGAAACAAAAATTTCTAACCACACGCATTAATTATGCACGCAGGAAAACATTATACATTGAGAGAGGTCGTCTATTGGACGCGCAGGGAAATTTTTGCCCTCCTTCTGCTGGGCGCAGTGCCCACCATATCGCATCAGGTGTGGGACGTCAAATTGACAATTCCCTGGGTTCCGATAGCACTAATCGGAACGGCCGTTGCCTTCATCGTTGGCTTTAAGAATAATGCGACGTATGCACGACTGTGGGAAGCACGTCAGATCTGGGGCGCCATTGTCAATTCCAGCCGATCGTGGGGAATCTTAGTGAAGGACTTCATCGCAGTACGAGGCTCAGACGTGAACCTGCCGGAAGAGGAGTTAAAAAAAATCCACAGACGGCTCATCTATCGCCATGTAGGCTGGCTCACTGCACTTCGCTTTCAACTAAGGGAACCGCGTGCATGGGAAAATCTGAACACCAGTTATAACGCCGAATATAGACGCCGTTACAGTATTCCGGAACATGAAAGCAAGCTGGAACCCGAGCTTGCCAAATTTCTCTCACCTGACGACTTGCAGTTTGTGTTAAGCAAAAAGAATCGTGCGACACAACTTATTACTTTGCAATCCCGGGATCTGCGGTCTCTGGCGGAAGATGGACTGATCGACAATGTTCGTCACGTCGAAATGGAAAATATCCTGGTAGGTCTCTACGATCAACAAGGGAAATGTGAGCGCATTAAAAACTTTCCCTACCCCCGGCAGTTTGCCACCATTAACCTTTTCTTCGTCAGGTTATTTACGCTGGTCGTCCCCTTCGGGATGCTCCAGGAGTTTGAAAAAATGGGCGAACACTATGTGTGGTTGACCATTCCCTTTACTGCATTGGTATGCTGGGTCTTCCTCACAATGGAAAAAATTGGAGAGGCCACTGAAAACCCTTTTGAAGGAACACCTAACGATATTCCGATGGCGGCCCTTACGCGAACCATTGAAATCGACTTGCGCGAGATGTTGGATGAAAAAGATCTGCCGCCGCCCGTGCAGCCAGTAAATAATATTTTAATGTAAGACGGGTACATATTTTACTTAGACAATTTTCTTGAATTGTGCGGTGAAAATGTTGAACGGAAAAACTTTTGTCCCGCTCAAACTAATGTTCGGTGCGGAAAGCGTCTCCTACGAGAATACTGAGATGAGACTGCCCACCGCAAGGTCGGAGCCAAAAAATATTTTTCCCGTTCCTCTTGGTCCCTTCCGCCAAAAAAACCAACATCGCGCTTGAAACGCATACATGAGACAGAAATTATTAAACGCCGGTGCCAGCGAACTCAGCTATGAGATCCGCGAAATCGTAAAAAAAGCCGACCAGCTTAAAAAGCTCGGCCTGTCTATTTCCTGGGAAAATATCGGGGATCCGATTCAAAAACACCACAAGCTTCCACAATGGGTAAAAGATATTATTTCAGATCTGGTCAGACAGGACGACACTTATAGCTATTGCCCTTCGAAAGGAATGTTGGAGACGCGCGAATTTTTAGCGAAGCAAACCAACGAACTCGGCGGTGTTCAGATCACTGCCGAAGACATTTGTTTTTTCAACGGACTGGGTGATGCGATCTCGAAAGCTTACCAATTCATTTCCCGCACTTCCCGCGTTATCGGTCCCTCCCCGGCATACTCAACACATTCCAGCGCAGAGGCTGCGCATGCAGCCCATGAACCTCTGACGTATCGCTTAGACCCAAACAACAAATGGTATCCGGACCTGGATGACCTGTATAATAAAGTAAAATACAACCCCAACATTGTCGGCATCCTGATCATCAACCCGGACAATCCTACGGGGATGGTCTATCCGTTGGAAACGTTAAAGCGCATCGTGCAGATCGCGAAGGAATTCAACCTCTTCCTCCTTGCCGACGAAATTTATATCAATATCACCTACAACGGAGCACGAGCGTACGCACTCTCTGAAATCATTGACGATGTCCCTGGTATTTCCATGAAGGGCATTTCAAAAGAATTGCCCTGGCCCGGGGCGCGCTGCGGCTGGATGGAATATTACAACCGCGATAAAGACGAAGACTTTAACCGCTTCTGCAACGCACTGGATAATGCAAAGATGATCGAGGTCTGCTCCACAAAACTTCCACAACTGGCAATTCCAAAAATTCTTGGCGACAACAGGTTCAAGGTATATCGTGAAGAAACTAATAACAATATCGGCAGACGAAGCAGGATCATTGCGGACATTTTGCATACCGTGCCTGAACTGACGTTCAACGAAACATTTGGTGCGTTTTATAATACGATCATTTTCCGCGATGGCACGTTGAAACCGCATCAGCAAATTGCAATTGCTGATGCAAAGATCAGAACGCTGGTGGAGGCTTGGGTAGATCAGGACATTCCCCTGGATAAACGTTTTGTGTATTACTTGCTAGGCGCGAAAGGCATTTGCGTCGTACCCATTTCATCCTTTTGCTCGGAACTTCAGGGTTTCCGTGTCACGTTGCTTGAAGAAGATGAAGATGTGCTGACAAAGACGTTTTCATCGATACGGGATGGCATTGTAGAATACCTCCACAGCTAACAACTGTTCTTCTACCTAACATTTGTTACACGCTGATAATGAAATATTTCTGCGAAATATCTTGAATTATAAACGATAATTTGAGAGAATTGTACTCGCACAGAATAATATGCTGAATTCATTTGATTTATCGGAATACAGGTCAATCTCCTCGCGGATGGTTGATGTGCTTTCTGTGCTTCTCATTGTCGTGATAATTCTTAAACCCGAAGGGGCGACAGTGATATAATTTGATAACGTAAAAACTCACAGACCGCCCCGATAACCTCGGGGCGGTTTTGTTTTATATGGTTAAAACAAACTAACAATTGTTATATGTACTACACGAACGACACGATCCTTTTTTTGAATGGCAAATTCATGAAAGTGGTTGATGCTCATTCTGATCTATTCAGCCAAACGTTGCACTATGGTTTTGGTGTGTTCGAAGGCATCCGCGCGTACCAGTCGATGAACGGCGCGAAGATCTTTAAAGCGCAGGAACACTTTGATCGCCTGAAAGAAAGTTGCGCGCTCATCGGAATTCCTTTTCAATACAAGACGGCGGACCTGATCCAAATCGCTTACCAGCTACTGGAGAAAAATAATTTATCAGACGCTTACATCCGTCCTTTGGTGTATTGCCCCCCGAACATGACGCTCACACAGCCGCAGGATAGCTCCCTGATGATGTGTGTATGGGAATGGGATAAGTATCACGGTGACCGGATGTTGAGACTTTGCCTCTCCTCCTACCAGCGTCCTAATCCAAACTCCGTAAAGGTGAACGCGAAGGTGGTAGGCAATTACGTCAACTCAATCCTTGCTACCAGCGAAGCGAGGACAAGAGGATACGACGAAGCGCTCATGCTCGACATGAACGGCTTTATCGCACAGACGCCGGCGGCAAACTTCTTTATGGAAAAAGATGGTGTCTTATATACGCCACCTCCCGGACACATTTTAACCGGCGTTACACGTCATGTTGTTTTCAGCATTTGCAAAGAGCTCGATATTCCCGTGATTGAAAAAAATATCAGGCGCGAAGAACTAGAGAGCGCAGACAGCGCATTTCTCTGTGGCACCGCTGCCGAGATTGCTGGTGTTGAATCAGTTGACGCCAAACCTTTCCGACTCGATTGGTTTGATAGCTTGGGAGCCAGCATTCAGGAGGCCTATAAATGTCAGGTGAGAGAAAAATCTTTCAGCTACGTGATTATATAAGAAGAAAGTGAAAAGCCTAAAGCAGAAAGATAGGATGTGCGCACAACTAGAAACTAAAAACTCGAAACTAGAAAGTAATTGATGGAAGTTAATAAGTACAGCAAGACAATCACACAAGACACAACGCTCCCTGCAGCGCAAGCAATGTTCTACGCGCTGGGATTGACGGAGAAAGATTTAGAAAAGGCGCAGGTAGGAATCGTTAGCACTGGATTCGATGGAAATCCGTGCAACATGCATCTGAACAAACTTGCGCAAATGGTAAAGACAGGTGTATGGGAAAATGATTTGGTAGGATTGATTTTCAATACAATCGGTGTAAGCGATGGAATGAGCAATGGGACGGAGGGCATGCGCTATTCTCTGGTAAGCCGGGAGATCATCGCAGACTCCATTGAGACCGTGTGCGGCGCGCAGTATTATGATGGGCTCATTGCCGTTGTGGGATGCGATAAGAATATGCCCGGGGCACTCATGGCTATGGGACGCTTAAACCGCCCATCGATCATGGTATACGGCGGAACAATTGCCGGAGGGAACTGGAAAGGCCAACAGCTTAACATCATCTCTGCTTTTGAGGCGCTGGGCCAGAAGATGGCTGGAAATATGACGCCGGAGGATTTTAAAGGAATTGTTCAAAACGCCTGCCCCGGCGCGGGAGCCTGTGGCGGCATGTATACTGCAAACACGATGTCGTCGGCGATTGAAGCGCTGGGCATGTCCCTTCCTTATTCGTCATCGAATCCGGCTTTAAGCCAGGAAAAGGCTGAAGAATGCATGGCAGCAGGTAAGGCGATCAAATTATTGCTCGAACGAGATCTGAAGCCGCGCGACATCATGACACGAAAGGCTTTTGAAAACGCAATTGCAACGGTGATGATACTGGGCGGATCGACCAATGCTGTATTGCACCTGATCGCAATGGCGAAAGCAGTAGGTGTGAAACTGACGCAGGAAGATTTCCAACAGATCTCTGACAAAACGCCGTTGATCGCGGACCTCAAGCCTAGTGGAAAATACCTCATGGAAGACTTGCACAAGATCGGCGGCGTTCCTGCGGTTTTAAAATATATGTTGAAGAAAGGTTATCTGCACGGTGATTGTATGACTGTTACCGGGAAGACCATTGCTGAAAATCTGGAGAACGTTCCTGAACTGGAGTTTGAAAATCAAAACGTGATATATCCTGTAGAAAAACCTATCAAACAAACGGGACACTTGCAGATCATGTACGGTAATCTCGCCAATAAAGGGTCCGTTGCAAAAATCACCGGAAAAGAAGGTGAGATGTTTAAAGGAACTGCACGTGTGTTCAATGGTGAGTTTGAACTCGTCGATGGAATAAAGGAAGGAAAGGTAAAGGCTGGTGATGTCGTCGTTATCCGGTATGTTGGCCCGAAAGGCGCGCCCGGTATGCCGGAAATGTTAAAGCCCACCTCTGCGATTATGGGTGTAGGACTTGGAAAGAGTGTGGCACTAGTCACAGATGGAAGATTCTCTGGCGGATCTCATGGCTTTGTCATCGGTCATATTACTCCTGAAGCGTACGAGGGCGGATTGATCGCCTTGGTTGAAGACAATGATCTTATCGAAATAGACGTTCAAAACCATACGATCAACCTGATGGTTGACGAAGCAACCATTTTAAAACGTAAAGCGGCGTGGAAAGCTCCGAAGCTGAACGCCCGAAATGGAATCTTATTAAAATATGCAAAACAAGTAAAAACTGCTGCCGATGGATGCGTTACTGACGAAGACTAAAGCTGCGACGGAACCCGAACAACGGGAGCAGTCAAAGCAAAAAATATCAGGATCAGAGATCGTACTGCGATGCCTGGTCGAAGAACGGGTGGACAAAATTTTTGGCTATCCGGGCGGCGCAATCATGCCGATTTACGATGCCCTCTACCACTACGCCGACAGGCTAACGCACATCCTCGTGCGCCACGAGCAAGGTGCCATTCACGCTGCGCAAGGTTTTGCGCGCGTCACAGGCGACGTAGGTGTAGTATTTGCTACCTCAGGACCTGGCGCAACTAATCTTGTAACAGGACTTGCAGACGCCTTGATTGACTCAACTCCATTGGTTTGCATCACGGGACAGGTATTCGCGCACTTGCTGGGAACAGATGCCTTCCAGGAAACAGATGTTGTCAATACGACGATTCCCGTAACCAAATGGAATATTCAGGTTACTGAAGCAAAGGACATTGCGCCGGCAATTGCGAAAGCATTTTACATTGCCCGTACCGGACGTCCAGGCCCTGTGTTGGTCGATATCACGAAGAATGCACAGAATGAGCTCATCGAAACACCTCAGTATCACAAATGCGAAGGTATCCGTACTTATAAACCCAAACCTGTCCTGAAACAAGATCAGGTGGACGCCGCAGCACAGTTGATCAACGCTGCGAAAAGACCATACATACTGGCAGGACAGGGTATCCTGCT
>DASUTP010000359.1:0-6961 GCA_036374515.1 Chryseolinea sp.
CATATTGAAGAAGGAAAAGGCCAGGCAATTTTCTTGACGGGCGAAGCAGGCATTGGAAAGACTTCGCTTGTCAATTATTGGGTAGATACCAAACAAAACAAGGCGCTTATCTATGTCGGCGCCTGTGATTCATTGTTCACGCCGCGGCCACTGGGGCCTCTTTTTGATATTGCGCCGGAAATGGACCAAGGTCTTGCTGACCTTTTGATGCGCGAAAAGGATCGTGCTGTAATCTTTACATCGCTGATCAGGCAGTTGGCACATTCGGACAAACCGGTCATTTTAGTTTTCGAAGATATTCACTGGGCAGATGAAGCCACCTTAGACCTTACCAAGTTTCTGGCACGCCGCATCAACCGCCTGCATTGCCTTTTCATCGTTACTTTTCGAGATGACGAAATTCACCCGACGCATCCGCTGGCAACATTGCTGGGCGAAATCCCATCAGGACACTTTTCAAAATTGCAGCTGACGAGATTTTCGCGGACGCTGATTGATCAATTGGCTTCGCGGAAGGGCAGTCTATCGGGTCAGCAACTTTTTCAACTGACCGATGGCAATCCTTTCTATGTCATGGAAATTCTAAACGAGGGTGGTTCGGAAATTCCAGGACGTGTCAAAGATTCCATACTCGCCCGCTTTTACAGTAACAAAGAGGAGCGACGGGCCTTGTGGGAATTGCTGTCAATCCTTCCTTCCGGGCGAATAGAACCTTATATCGTAGAACGGATTGAAATGGAATTTGGAAACACCCTTGACGAATGTATTGTCGCTGGTGTTATCATCTCCCGGCCGGGCTATCTGTCGTTTAAGCACGAGCTTTTCCGCATAACAATTGAAGAACTGTTATCGCCTGCGAGGCGGAAGGGCCTTCACAAAAAAATGGTGGAGATCATTCAAAAAGGTCCCGCGGGGTCGGTGAACCTGGCGCAGCTGGTTCACCATGCGCGGTATGCAGATGATCGGGAATTGGTTACCATACTGGCGCCGAAAGCCGCGCGCGAAGCGTCGCTGATCGGATCCCATCGCGAAGCTGTGAAATTGTACGCGACAGCAATTGAATATGCGGATGCTGCGCACAGTGTCACGCTCGCAGAGTTGTTCGACCGGTATGCATACGAGTGTTATCTGACGTATCAGCTTAATGAAGCGATTGTCTCGCAGGAGAAAGCCCTGGAACTGTGGCGGACGCAAAAAGAAAAAGTCAAAGAAGGAGATGCCCTACGGTTTTTATCGAGGTTGGCCTGGTATGCCGGCGATCAGCCGAAGGCACTTACGTTTGCCCATCAGTCTATTGAAGTGCTTGAACACACCGGCCTGTCAACAAAAGAGCTGGCGCTGGCCTATAGCAACCGCGCTCAGCTGGGCATGTTGTCGGAGGATGAAACTTCTGCTTTGCATTGGGGAAACAAGGCCATTACCCTGGCTGCCGAACTTGACGCGAAAGAGATCATGTCGCACGCGTTGAATAATGTTGGTACCGTTCTGCTAAGAAATATAGCTCGCCAGGAGGAGGGTGAGCAAAAATTGGTCGAAGCGCTTTCAATCGGACTCGACAATGGTTATCACGAACATGCGGCGCGGGCGTATGTTAACCTTGCCTACACTTTTTTGGTGATCAAGAAATACAACAAGGCTTTGGAAACCCTTGAGGTTGGAATTAAATATTGTGAAGCACGCGACCTGGATTTTCTAACCTATTACATGTTAAGTTGCAAATCGCGGGTGCTTTTTGAAACCGGCAAATGGAACGATGCCGAAGTTATCGGCAGGCAATTGCTTACGGACCGCCATCATGTGCTGGTAAAGCTCGTTGTGATAGGGGTGTTGTCACGGTTGGAAATGAGGCATGGAAAAATTGAGGAAGCGCGCCGTCTGATAAGCGAAGCAAAAGAGCTGGCAAAAAATACGCATGAGCTCCAAAGGATCATTCCAATTATTACTGCAGAGCTTGAACTGGCATGGCTCACCTCAAGCGATCCGCCGCGAAAGGAAGTTGCAGCAATAGAAGCAAGCTATTTTCAGGGCTCGGGCAGTTCTTGGTATTACTCGGAGCTGATGTATTGGAAAAATAAATGCGGATTAATAATGTTGAGCAATCCTGCCATCGCTTTTGTCTCGGCATATAAGCCGGACCTCGAAGGCGATTGGGCCTCCGCCGCCAAAGTCTGGAAAGAGGTAGAGTGTCCCTACGAGCATGCCTTGTCCTTGATGGAGGGCGATGACGAGGATCAGCGGCAAGGTCTTCAGCTGCTGGGGGAGTTGGGCGCTATCGCTACCATCAACATGCTCAAAAGCAAATTGAAAATGCGGGGGATTCGGAACATTCCGCGCGGCCCGCGGGAAAGTACTTTAAATAACCCGGGACAACTTACAGATCGGCAGATCGAAATTCTCACTCTGCTACGCGATGGACTGCAGAACAAGGAAATTGCAGACAGATTATTTATTTCTCCAAAAACTGTCGACCATCACATTTCCGCAATACTTTCAAAACTCGCCGTGGGATCAAGAGCGAAAGCGGTATTGGAAGCTCAAAAGCTGGGTATTCTAAAATAGGGGACGCTGGTAGTCAAAATAGGGAATCTTCCTGAGGCCGGAGACCAGACATTGGTGCAAATTTGTGAAGATGGCAATGCCATTTCATGCAAATTCAAACTTAAAAAATAATGTTGTACAGTGTGGACAATGGATCAAAACCTGGTCAGCGGTGCTGGAGGATCATCAAACTGATCATAGGCACAGGTATCGCAGCGGTAGGTGTAATTTACATGCTGCGCGATGTTCTAAACAGTCTTTAAGTATTAGCCATTTAAGTCCAGAAATAATCTCAAAGTGTTATGAACCCAACCGAAAAGAAAATTCTTATGTCAGGTGCCCTGAAGGCGCTGGACTATATTCAGGGTCTCGAGATCAGGGACGTTGCGCCCTCTGTCCAGGCGTTAAAAAACTTAAATGCCTTTGACGAAGAGCTTAATTTAAATGGTACAGATGCACTGGAAACAATTGAGTTCTTGGATGAGTTTGGCTCTCCGGCCACTGTCGCATCCAACGGTAGCCGGTATTTTGGTTTTGTTATCGGTGGATCACATCCTGCTTCGCTTGCTGCTAACTGGTTGGCTAGTGCATGGGATCAGAACGCAGGCCTTTTAGCAACCAGCCCCGTAAATGCGAAAATTGAAACTGTTTTGGAACGCTGGATCACTGAACTGCTGCCTGTGGCCAACGGTTCGTCTGTGGGATTTGTAACCGGAGTGACAATGGCAAACTTTTGCGGCCTTGCCGCAGCCCGGACAGCAATACTCCTAAATCTCAATTGGGATGTAGAAGCGCAGGGATTGTTTGGAGCGCCCGAGATAACCGTAGTGGTGGGAGCGGAAGCTCATGGAAGTTTGCTTAAAGCCTTAGGAATGGTGGGCCTGGGACGTGAAAGGGTTGTTACCATTCCTTCTGACGAGAATGGACGCATGCGAACCGATTTGATTCCTCCCCTCGATGACAGGACGATACTTTGCCTTCAGGCTGGAAATGTTAATACGGGAGGTATGGATAGCGGTTCCGTAATCGCGCGCGCGAAATCGGAAGGGGCGTGGGTGCATATAGATGGCGCGTTCGGACTATGGGCAGGCGCCTCCGGTCTGAAGCAGCACCTCACCGAAGGTTACAACCTGGCGGATTCTTGGGCGACGGACGGACACAAATGGCTAAATGTTCCATACGACAGTGGTCTCGTCATCTGCAGAAATGGAACTTTCCTCCGCAAAGCCATGAGTATGCAAGGTGATTACCTCGACCAGTCAGGGGGTCGCATACCCTATCAGTATACCCCGGAACTCTCAAGAAGAGCTCGCGCAATCGACATTTGGGCGACGATAAGAACGTTGGGTAAGAACGGTATTGACGAGTTAGTAACACGTACTTGCGTGTACGCTGAATTCATCGCGCATCAATTGAGGGACGCTGGTTTCGACGTGTTGAATCAGGTGGAGACAAACCAGGTGCTAGTTTCTTTCGGTGAAGATACAAACCGGGTTATAAAGGAGATTCAGTCTGATGGAACGTGCTGGTGCGGCGGCACTGTCTGGAAAGGAAGGCCGGCCATGCGGATCAGCGTTTCGAGTGTGAAGACGTCGGAAGCAGATGTCAAAAAAACATTGGAAGCAATCTTGAAAGCCGCCTCAAAAAAATTTGTAACGGATCAAGGAATTTAACCGAGGTCCCTGCCGTCCTTTAAAGGATATTCTATTTGTTTTAGAGTAGGAGCATGTCATATGACACTGTTTAAGATTCATTAACGTTATATCTTCAGACGCGGCTTTTACATCAGAATTTGGTGTGGGCGAGTTTGATGTCGGTCGGGGTCCATACGCGAACACCCATAGTACGAGTCAGCATTAGCAATAATCGACACCATTTTTTTGACACTTCGCAAGCTCCTTACGGGAAGTAATTGCTAAATTAGTCCGCACACACCTGGTCCCACATAGTTTAGATGCGTCAAAAGTTTACGATTTCCTTCTTCTCGCCATCGCCAATTTTCCTAAGCAACGGTATTGCTATTCTGAGGATTACCATAGCACTGCTTTTGATCTATCATGGCATAGAAATTTTTACCCCTGAAACGATGAACGGCTACCTGGAGTGGGAAATGTTTAAAGGGCGGCCTTATGGCAAGTTTCTTGTCTACTTGGGCAAAGGGTCTGAGTTTGTCACTGGCATGGCGCTCTTATTGGGATTTTTAACAAGGTTAAGTGCGCTTGTAATTATCGGTAACTTTTTCTACATAACCTTTTTTGTTGGTGAGGGCCGTTTCTGGTATCAGGAGCAGCACCCTTTTATGTTCGCTCTATTCGGAATTTTGTTTTTATTTAGTGGCCCAGGTTCCTGGAGCTTAGACAAGATTATTTTTAATGGCAAAAGGTAAATTCAGGGCTCTGGTCCGAGTCGAAAGACTTTCGGAACGGCAGGTATGTATTCAAACGACCACATCTAGTAAGCAACTCTCGTTTAGGGGAAACCGCGCACAGCGCTTGCTTTCTTCCCGTCAAAGCGATGTAACAAGGGTTGCCTTAACGGTCCAGCAATCTTAGCCCATTGGAAATAAGGTTTCGCAGATGAGGTTGTTGTTCACGTTTACTTTCAAGGTACGCGCGGATTTCCCCGGCGTGCTGATGATACGAATCTCCGTTTTCTAATATCTCTAAAACCTCAAGCGATAGTAGCCAATCCTCCGGGAATTCTTCTACCGTGTTTTTCCACACAAACGGAAGGCGCGGAACGAGTTGATCATCGTGGCGGGCCTGTCGGACAATGCCATAAAATTCCTGTAATTTAAGGGCCCTTGCGTCATAGACGATCTTATGCATTTTTTCGTGCGGTACCATCACCGTTGGTTCGAACGCTTCCACGTCGGCCGGACCGGCAAAAGCTGATGTTATACTTTCACCAACAGCCATCGTGTATACCGGCGCGACGAGAACAATTTCATCATCAAGCTGTATAGTAGCATGTTGAAGTTCCATCAATATAATTTTTCCAGAGCGGCGAACAATATCCCTGAGATGCCCTTCGACGGAAATGCCGTGTTCAAAGTTTAGGCTTACATGCGACCCGAGTTCAATTCCGTTTCCTGTCAGTTCTTCTGTTGTCATGGTTTCGAGCGGAGTGGGTGAGGCTAAAAGTTTTCCAACAGGAGAGGAGAAGCCCTTGTCAAAATGCTCTTTTGAATAATCCCCAAGCTGTGCATTGTTTACGGACAGCGCGGTGGGACCTTCGGTTCGAATAAAGACCGGAATCCCTTCCTTTTCAATTAGTTGGGTGAAAGTGCCTGTTACCTGCAACCCGGAGCTGAACACGACGGTGCTGGTATTCTGAGAGTCGATGGCTTTTTGCACGCCTAATAGACCACCCGTTGTCCATGCCATAAGTTTTTTAAATTGGTTCAGCACCGTTGTGAGATGTGCAAAGTCGGGTGTGACAAACAACTGAGGCTGATGATTGGTGATGTCGTAATTGTAATTCATTGCCTCAAGGGTGTAGGGAAGTTTTTTGACCTGATCACCCAAACAACTCATGCCTTCGCCGATGGAGGACAGGAGTCCGGCGCCATATAATTTGAAGTTGTCTAACGTGCCGATAAGACCGTACTCCACCGTCCACCAATGCAAATTGCGGATAAGAGCCATCTCGGACGGCGTACCCATGTTGCTTTGAATTCTTTCGATGGCAAGTTCAGCTTCCTGGATTTCATTGTGCTTGGTGTTGGGGTCCTCCTTTATGATTGATAAATGCCGGATGGCTTCGTACAGCTCTATATCTTTCCTGGAGGAAAACGCTTTACTCCCCGCTTCACCGATATCCTTAAGGTAGGCGGCAAATTCGGGCATTGCAAGGATGGGGGCATGGCCCGCGGCTTCATGTATGATATCGGGGGCAGGAGTATATTCAATGTGTTCCAAAGTCCGGATGTCCGCGGCAATAACCAGCACGTTGTATTTGGTAAACTCCATGAAGGCTCCGGGTGGAATAAATCCGTCCACTGCCACCGCCGCCCAGCCAATGGCTTTGAGAATGCGATTCATGCCATACATGGTAGGAATTTGTTCTATTTCCACGCCAGCAAGTTGTAATCCCTGAACATATGATTCGTGTGCTACCTTTTGAAGGTGGTGATAATTCTGGCGCATCACGTAGCGCCATACCGCCTGGTCCACAGGCGTATACTCATTGTAGGGTTGGTCAACAACGAATTGCAACAGATGCTTCGGAAGGCTTTTGGTTACTTCGTTTAACTCCATGCGTCAGTCTCGTAAATTGAACTCAATAAAAGAAGCCAGGCATTTTTTAATTCGCCCTTTGCCAGAAGCGATTGCGCGTGCCTGTGAATGGCGGTAAGGCGGTCCTGACCGTTGCCCTCGAGTAGCGGTTTGTAATTAAAATTTTCTGCAAAAAATTTTACTTC
>DASUTP010000360.1:0-4092 GCA_036374515.1 Chryseolinea sp.
CCAACCATGTTCCTTCCTGGAGGTTTGCCTGCACCAGGACATCCACGCCGGAATTCATTGCTTCTACAACCGCCTCGCGTGGTTTTCCCTGCAGGTTTACCACTGTCAACCCCTTCTTCGAAAGAAAATCGACATATGCAGCTTCGTGGTCACGACCGCGTTTTATCAATACATCCAACGATGGGTCATACCATTTCGGTTTTGATAGTTCTCCCAAGGCCACCTTGCGATTCAACTGGATAAGGTGTTCGCACGCAAGATAGTTTGAGAGATCTGTGGCGGCCAGACGATAATGGTTTTCGTGAAAAATCATAGCTGCTAAAATACGAAAGAATGCCTGGGTAAATTTTTGTTAAATTTTTTAGGTAAAGCTTTAAATAAAGGGGTGTTGGTATAAAAAAGTTCCGTTCCGTTATGGATTCCGTGACCTACGATCATCTTGTGCAATACAAGCAGTCTTTTAGAACCTCAACCGAATAGACCTATGAAAACACTATCCATTCTTCTAATCATGAATTTTTGCATGTTAAAAGGAACCGTTGCACAAGTGGAACCGAAAACGGAAGATCAAAATTTCTTCGAAAACGCCGTCGACGATTTTGAAAATGAATATTATATCGGAGCAGCGGAAAAATTTGAAGCATTCCTTACTAAATTCCCAAAATCGCCTTTAGTACCGCGCGCACATTTCAATCTGGGCCTTACACATTCTGAGTTGAGGAATTATATCACGGCAAAAAGGATCTTTCATCAAATTTTAGATCAACCTTATAACGAACAGGATGAAAATAATGTGATGGAACCATATGCCTTGTATAAACATAACAGTTGTCGCCAGCTGGCAGCTATTGCCTTGGTAGAAAAGGATTACATGGCGGCAGCAAAATACATCCGCATGTTTGACGAGGAATACCCATATCAGCATTTCTGCGGCAATGAATGGTCGGCATACTATATGTACAAGGCCACGATGCTCGCAAAAGTATACAAGGGTAGGGGTGAACTGAAAAAGGCATTGACTGTTCTTTTGCCATTTATTTTTTCGGATGAACTGGCATCAAACGAGGAAGTACTTCGGGAACTTTCTCATTTATTGGACGAGCATTACACCAAGGACCAAATCCGTGAAGACTTTACGCGTGCACTGACGACGTTGGAAGTTAGGGAAAAGAAAAAACAAAGAAATGCGACCATGAAATTATACGGCGTAAAGGTAATACTCGAGGATTACTACAACGATCCAACGATAGATGCACGGGAATATTTTCAGCAAAAAATTAGGGAGCACGAGTTATTCAGAAAATTTTTATGACCGCGAAAAATTCGAATCGCTTACCCAGTTACCGGAATACTTTTATAAAGGCTAAGCGCGGCTGCAGGGAGGCTGATTTATGGCTCAAGGTTTCAAAATGGTCAGCACCCCGTTAAATTTGCCGACACATTCGTTCTCGATCATGTAATAATATTGGCCGCCAGGAATTTCAGGCGACCAGTCGTTTTTATATGATTCACTTGAATAAACAATCTGTCCCCACCGATTATATATGTTCAGTCTCGATCCCACCAGGCTAGCATCCATAAAATAATAATCGTTCTTGTGGTCCCCATTGACAGTCACTACATTATAAATTTTTGGCGTCGTGGTTTGTGCGTTGTCGAGCACAATCGGGTCGCTCATCTTCAGATCACAGTTGTTTTCAAAAGACACCTGATAGATTCCTTTCGAGGTCAGGTGCAACGTGGTACTATTCTCATTTGCAAGCAGCGAGCCGTCCCTATACCATTTAATCTGAAAGGATTGTTTTGCGTTCGCAACGGTTATGGTAGAGCACGTGTTCGTTACGATCGGCTTTGGCACCTCCTCACCGTTCTCCAGAATCTCGCCGGGCTTCAACAATTCAGCAAGCGGTCTTTTCCAAACGCTTTTGCCCCAGGTTCCCACGAAGGCATAGGCATCTTTAATGGTCATTGCCAGGGTTCTGGCACTTTCGAGGCCATCTTGCGCGCTGTACCAGTTGATGCCGTTCTGTGAGCCGTATGCGCCACTAAGGGTTCCTATGATCAACGTTTCACCGATGCGTTCCATTTCAAAAATAGTTCGGTCGGGCACGCACTCCATCTTCTTCCACGAAACACCGAAGTCTGACGACTTATAAAGACCGAACAATGTTGACATGGTTAATGTCGACTCGAATAGCATATCTGTTACAGAATAGTACGAAACGAACAATCCTTCGGGAATTGCACGCTTTTGCCAGGTGTCACCAAAGTCAGCACTGAAAAAAAATTCGTCTTTTGTAAGCAAGACAACCGAATCTTGTTTTATAAAACCTTTGAGAATATTTGCGTTGGTATCAAAGGATGACGCTGGCCTGAGCTTCCAGCTAGCACCCATGTCCGATGAAAAATATACCCCTTTATAAGTGCAATATATTAGTGACTTTTCCCACCCTGCCAGGTGAACATCAGGTATAGCGTGAGGTCCGGGAATATCATCGGTCAGGGTGAAGGTTTTTTGCCAGGTTTCACCCTCGTCTTCCGATTTGTAAATTCCCAGCAGATAGCTGGCGATAATCGTATTGTTATGAGCGTAGATTTGTCGCGGCCGGTAGTCATCTTGGTCGGGTATCCATTTCCAGCTGCCACCATTGTCCTTTGAAATGGAGATCCCATTTAGCTCGCTATAGGAGATGATCGATTGATTTGTCTTTGCAAGCTGAACAATGGTATGGTTCTTATAGCCTATGTTTCTCCGTTCCCAGGTCAGGCCCCGATCCGCCGTGAATAACATACCATCGCCATATGAGATGAACAAATCGCCTTCGACCTGTGCAATGAATGTCTCCTGAAAAAAGTTAAACGACTCGGGCAACGGTTGCGTGTTCCAGGTCTGGCCATCATCATCCGAGTAGTACAATGACCTGAATCCCGTAGCGTACATGCTATTGTTAATCTTCAGGAATCCTGAGGACGGCACATTCGTTTCAGGTGTCGATAAAATCTTTGTCCAGGAGACACCATCGTCCTCCGATCTGTAGACCCCAAAAAATCCGTATTCATCGTTTCCTGAGATGAACAAAGCGTCGCCCGCGGTATCAATTGATGAAATGATCAAATCTAAAGGGGAATGAGTCCAGCTCGATCCATTGTCAGACGAGTAATATGCATTGCTGCCTGTGCCTAGCCACAGCGTGCCGTTCCATTTTAAAAGATGCCTTACGCCTTCCCCGCCAACAGACGAAACTTTCAGTTGCCAGGTTCCACCGCTGTCCGGCGAATACAGAATTGCTCCATTGCTTGAGCCGACGAAAATTTCATTGCCGGATACCTCAATAGCAAATCCGGAAACGCTATGATCTGCCAACATATTCCATGATTCACCGAGGTCGCTGGAAACATAAGTTCCGTTATGAGTGGTGATAAATAATTTCTCATCCTCGGCGTCCATGGCGAAACAACGGAGGTCTACAGGTAACCCGTTGCTTACGGATTCCCACGTTAATCCTTTATTTGTTGATCGATAGATTCCCCCATCGAACCCGTTAACGAAAAGGTAATCCCCGATAGTCAGTATTTCGTTTGATTTTCCCCCCACTGGCCCTGCGGTCCGAGTCCATTGAGCATTAGCATTAAGCGAGATAAGTAGAAAGAAAAACGGCAACCTCAGCGATCTCATGAAACGATATTGAAATATTCTTTGTCAAAAGATATGATAAAGTAGGAAATGTAATCGTTCGTAGCGTGGTAAAACATTACATCCCGTTAAGGAATATTGCCAGCGGCATCAGCTGACACCAATGCATTTTGGAGCGACTTCAAGTATGACGATCATGAAAGTTCTGCAGGGGATCAATTCGCCCTGTTTCCGATGAGCAGAGCTCCCCCAGAGTGGTTGATTTTTGGAAACGAGAGTAACAAATCAAGTGACTTATCGTCATAACGGAAAATTCCAGATGAAGAGATTCTTATTCACCGGCATCCTTGTCACGGTCGTTCTCCTTACGTCAAGTGCCCAAAGCAATGGTGAAATTATTGCGCGCATTCCGGTAACTTTTCCTGCTTATGATGAAGTAAAAGATATCTCCTGGTACT
>DASUTP010000361.1:0-6656 GCA_036374515.1 Chryseolinea sp.
GAGTACGCTATTAAGGCATTCGAAGCTCATGCCGTTGACTACCTGCTAAAGCCCTTCAGCAAGGAACGGTTCGACAAAGCGATCCAAAAATGGCTTCTCCAAAAAAATCTGACGCAACAAAAACCTGCGGCGGCGTTGTTAAACCAGGACGTACGACAAGGAGAAGAGCGCAACCGCATTGTTGTCAAGGAAGGCAGCAACATCAAAATCATTCCCGTGCACGACATTCATTATATTGAAGCCTACGACGACTACGTAAAGATCTTTACCCAAAAGGAAATGTTTTTAAAAAAGAAAACCATGAGCTTTTATGAACAGAGCCTCGCTCCATCTCAGTTTGTAAGGGTTCATCGCTCCTATATTATCGCCTTGCAACAGCTTACCAAAATCGAGCCGCTGGAAAAAGACACGCACCTGGCCCTTCTTAAAAACGGTGTAAAGATACCGCTCAGCAAAAGTGGTTATCTTAAGTTGAAAACGGTTTTAGGTATTTGACCCCCTGGTGATATTTTTCTTTAAACTCAAGCGCGCTAAAAAAGCGCTCAAGATGGTGAGGATCGACCCGGCTATCATTGCAGCACCGGGAAAATAAACTTCGGCACCTGGTTCAGAGAAGTGATAGAACAACCAGGTCATTAGCACAGGGCCCAAGATCGATGTAAGACTGATCAGGCTGGTTAATGCACCCTGCAACTCGCCTTGTGAGTTGGCAGGAACCTGCCCCGACATAATTCCTTGAAGCGACGGGCCAGAAATTCCGCCAAGACAATATGGAATGAGAAACGCAAACATCATCCAGCCTTTTGTTGCGATTCCAAACAGAAGAAATCCGATTGCATACAATGTCAACCCTACGTATACACTACGCTCCTGCCCGAGTTTAGGAATTATAAAACGAATAAGGTAGCCTTGAACAAAGGCCACCATCAAACCAACGAACGCCAGGGAATATCCCACCATAGTCTCGTCCCACGCATACTTCTCGATAGTGTAATATGACCATGTGCTTTGAACCGCATGGCCCGCAATGTATATAAGAACAATTGATGCTACTAGGCCAAGGATAACCCTGTACTGCAAAAAGAATTTCAGCGAGCCCAATGGATTAGCCCGCTTCCAATCGAACTTTCGTCTGTTCTCGACCTTAAGCGATTCGGGAACTACGAAATAACCGTATAACCAATTGATAAAAGTCAACACAGCGGCGGCTATAAATGGAGCGCGAAGGCCATAGTTTGCTATAACGCCACCCAACGCGGGACCGATGATGAAGCCGAGGCCAAATGCCGCGCCAATCATACCGAAATTCTGCGCCCGGTTTTCTGGCGTGCTCACATCGGCAATGTACGCGGAAGCCGTTGTAAAACTTGCGCCCATAATGCCGGCAATGATGCGACCTGCGAATAACCACGCGATCGTTGGAGCAAAGGACGTTAACAGGTAATCTACTCCAAAGCCGAACAACGAAATCAATAGGACCGGCCTTCGTCCATATTGATCGCTAAGGTTTCCCAAAACCGGTGAAAAGATAAATTGCATCAACGAAAATGCTGCGATCAGCCACCCGCCATATGCGGCCGCCTCCGGAATGCTGACGTGTCCAAGCTCGCTGATAAGATTTGGAACAACGGGAATGATAATGCCAAAACCAATGACGTCGATTAGAAGAGTAACGAATATGAAGCCTAATGCCGCGTTCTTATTAGCCATAAGCGGGCAAATTAAATTTTTAATCGACAACGATTACGAAAATTGTCAGTCAATTTTCCATTTTATCTTTTTGCCGAGTCCGCTCCACGCCGTGAGTTTGCCCAGTAGTTTTTCCTTTTGCCTCAATGGAACGTTGATCTTTAGGTTTCCATCCTCGCCAAAGTGTTGTTCAACAATGGTACAGTTCAGGTTTTTAATAACCTTCATCAGGTCGGACAATATATCATAGTCTAACTGGAGGGACATTGTTTCCGAAACTTCTATTTCGACAATCGAACCATTGCGCAACGCATCTTCCGCGGCCGCTCGATAAGCTTCTGCCAACCCTCCGACTCCTAATTTCACCCCGCCAAAATAACGAACCACAACGATCAGGACATTGGTAAGTTTTTTTGATCGGATTTGGCCGAGTATGGGATCGCCGGCTGAATGGGTTGGTTCGCCATCGTCAAAGGCCCGAACGTGATCTTTGCCGATACCCAGCCTCCATGCGAAACAATGGTGCCTGGCGTCGAAATATTCCTTTTTCAAATGACCAACCCGCTGTTTTATGTCTGTTTCTGAAGCTACAGGATACGCAAATGCCAAAAATTTACTTCCTTTCTCCTTGTAAATTCCCGTTGCCGGGTTCTGTAGCGTGAGATATGAGTAGCTGGGCATGAAACGAAACGGCTTGTTATTTTTGTCAAATTACAGGAACGGAAATAAAAAAAAGAAACGGTGCAACCTAAGTCCCGGCAAGAGGTCTATCATAACATACAAATCAACAAGTAATATGAAAAAGCTTACGATCCTTTCAATAATCATGCTGACTGCTTTTCTGGTGAGAGCTCAAAACAAAGAGACACGCGACGTAGGAACTTTCACTAAGATTTCGTTTCGCGTGCCGGGAAAATTATACCTGCGTCAGGGAAGTCCTCAAAAAGTCGTAATCGAGGGCAGAAAGGACATTTTAGAAGAAATAGAGACAGATGTTGAAGGAAGCAGGCTTGTCATTGAAAAAGAAGGCAACGACTGGAACTGGGGAAGCGATGACCGTATCAACGTGTACATCACTGTGAAAGACATTGAAGGCCTAAATGTTGGCGGGTCAGGCGATTTGATTGGCGAAACAAAGATTGTTACCGACGATATTAGCCTCAACGTAAGTGGATCCGGAAGTATGAAAGTTGAAGTGGAGGCTTCGGGAGATATGGAGAGTGATGTCTCAGGATCAGGGGATATTGAACTAGATGGAAAATGTAAAAACTTCAACAGCGATGTAAGCGGATCCGGAAAAGTAATGATGTCCTTGATCGCATCCGGTAACGCCGAATTCGGCGTTTCCGGTTCAGGGAAAATTGAAGCCAGCGGTTCAGCATCCCGGGTGCGGACATCGATCAGCGGGTCGGGCAAAGTTTTAGCGGGAAATTTAGAAACCAATAGTTGCGAAGTACGGATTACAGGCTCCGGCGACGTGGAAATCAATGTCAAGAATGAGTTGGATGCCAATATCACCGGGAGCGGCAGTGTCCGCTACAAAGGAAACCCCAGCAAGGTAAATAGTCACTCCGCAGGAAGCGGGCATGTAAGAAAAATGTGACCGGGCAAAAAAAATTTTAGAAGAGCGAAGGAAGTTAATATCCTTCGCTTTTTTATTTTGTTAATACCTAAATCCTTACTGATATGGAGCTCCACTTTGAAACCGGACTGCAATTATTGATTTCTTTTATCATTGGAACCGCGATCGGCCTAGAGCGCGAATACCGAAGCAAGGCAGCCGGTTTGCGTACGATGATTATGATTTGCTTCGGTTCAACCATCTTCACTGAAATCTCTATTTCGATCGGGGACTCATCTCCCGACAGGATTGCTTCCACCATTATCACAGGCATCGGATTTTTAGGCGCTGGTGTTATCTTCAAAGATGGGCTGTCCATCAACGGTATTACAACAGCGACGACGATATGGATCGCTGCAGCGTTGGGTATGGCCGTTGGCGCTGGGGAGTATTTTATTGCCTTGGCTGGCTCAGCGGTGGTACTGGTTGTATTGTCCTTATTTGAAAATGTTCAGCGTGTTGTGGTCAGGATGCACCAGGCAAGATCATACAAAATCACTTTTGAGGAAGACGATAAATTCATCAATATATTGGAAACAGAGATCCACAAACTTCAGCTGAAGTTTCACCAGACACGCGATATCAAAAATGAAAAAGACTATACCGTTGTTTACGAAATTTATGGACGGGAAAAGAGGCTCGATAATTTAAACGCTGTTTTGAAAACGCTGCCGCAGGTGAAGTCCTATGAATATTAATTTTTATACTCCTCCAATGTCCGTCGACGGGAGAACGGAAATTATACTGCCGGTTGAAACACCAATAGATGTGTTATCTTCTTTGATCATAACAGGATCATGAACCCGGATATTCTTGCGGCCGTTAGTTGAAAACAAGGGCGAAGCAGATCAATAACAAGAGTTTGTATTCATGTTAAACTCTTTGAAGTCTAAAACTCCGGAAAGGTATTTACGATAAAGCTTTTTCTACGAGGTCTTTATTTTTATCACGGCCACGGCATGCGCGGGCAGCGAAATTGTTGCATTTTTTCCTTTTAGCTTAAGCGGTTCCTCTGTCGGACTGATTTGCATGGGATTATCCAGGGAATTTACGCCATCGAGGTTTTCACTTTTCAGCATGAGCAAGTTAGCAGAAGTCGATACTTTTTTTCCAGTAGTCAGCTGAATATCGGCTGTCTGCGCCTTATCCGATGCATTTACCAATTTCACAATGATCTCCTTAGTGTTTTTGTCCCAAACTGCCGACCCATATATGCCGTTTTTCCCATTTAATTTTTCGGTACCTGATAAAATTGATAAAACATTTGTGCCCTTGTTAGTAGCGAACAATTTCTGAACATAGTAGTTGGGCGTACCGTAGGCTTTTAAATTATCGAACCAAATCAAATCGGGCGTCCACTGCCAGCCTTCGGCGTGTGCAAATAGCGGTGCATAGGATGCCATGTAAATCACATCAGCATTTCGTTCCAGTCCGGTCATGAATGCTGCTTCCGACAACGCACATTTCCAGTTATTTTTATTGTCGGGGCTAACCGTTGCAACACTTTGTGCAGCATACTCTCCCGCGAAAATCTTCGGGCCGTTTCGATCATAGTTGTCGTAACGATTCGAATTCTCTAAAAACCATTCCGGATTGCGGTAATAGTGCTCATCGACGATCTCGGCATTGAGGTCTTTAAGTTCCTTCGCAGCATAGTCAAAGAGTTCGCCGTCCGGGAATGGACCTACGCTCGAAATGATAACGATGGACGGATATTTTTCCTTAATGGCCTTTGTAAAAACTTTGTAGCGTTCAATGTAATGAGGTCCCCACTGCTCATTTCCCACGCCAATATATTTCAAGTTAAACGGCGCGGGGTGACCCATGTCCGCACGGATTTTTCCCCAGGTAGAAGTAACCGGACCGTTGGCAAACTCAATCAAATCCAATGCATCCTGAATGTACGGATCAAGCTCCTCCATGGGTACAAGCTCGGCGGTATTGAACTGACATGCCATGCCACAACTTAGAATCGGCAATGGCGCAGCGCCGATGTCTTCCGACAATTGAAAATACTCGAAGAAGCCTAAACCAAAGCTTTGAAAATAATCCGGCGCAGGACGATGACTGAATTCCGTATTCCACCGGTTAACAATTAATTCGCGGTCCTCTATTTTTCCTACGGTCTTTTTCCATTGGTAACGGGTCGCCAGGTCGCGACCTTCCACTATGCAGCCTCCGGGGAACCGGAGGAATCCTGGCTTCATGTCTGCCAGCAGCTGAACAAGGTCGGCGCGCAGTCCCTTGGGACGTCCCTTCCAGGTATCCTGCGGAAATAACGAAATCATGTCTACGTCAACCGCACCTTTCCCTTCGAACCAGATGTTCAGCTTTGCTTTTGCCGCCGTGGCAGCCGCTTTAAAATTTGCCGTGTATTCCTTCCACTGATTTCCCGTGGGACTGACAGTAGTTCCACCGATGGCATTTCCTTTTTCGTCGACCAATTCAAGGCGAAGGCTGGCCCCGCCTTCATGCTGACGCGCCCATATCGAAAAGTTGTACTGCAGATCTTTTTTAATACCCATTCCGCGAAAGCCTTCGTTGGTCAATCCGTACCCTTTATCTGCGTTCGTAGTAATTCGTGCGAAGCGTGCACCCGACGCTTCATTGTCGCCGTGGTTGTAAATGGACGCAAAGCCGGACTCCTTGTTCAGGGAAAACCTGTCATACTTTTGCTCCGTCCATCCCATCAAAGGATGCGCAAATTCAAATGACCTGTTCTTGACCATTTCGGCGTATAGCCCGCCATCTGCACCGAAGTTGATGTCCTCAAAAAATATTCCCCACATGGTTGGTTGAATCTCCGCGATGGGCTTGTCAACCTGGACAGTAAGTTTTGTCGACTGCGCAGAAAGTTTACCCATGGCAACTAATACAATCGATACGGTGATTAGGTGTTTTATTCGCATATATGTTATCCATTTATAGGATGACCCAAGTTAATAATAGTGTAAAACAACCACATTATCGGACGGTGACATTCCACCGACCTGAGAAGTGGAATCCGCACGATTTCCAACCAGGAGCTAAATGAATTTTACCCCTACTTCGCTCAGCTTGCTGTATTTTTTCTTGTCAAACACGTAGTAGAATGCTCCTTTCCGGGATGTGGCCTTATTTTTTTCGTCCAATCGGTTCAGAATGCCAAGGGCCAGAATTTTCCGTGTAAAGTTCCGCTTGTCGAGTGGGCTTTCATACACTGCCTCATATAAATTTTGTAATTGGGGTAGCGTGAATTTTTCAGGCAATAGTTCAAATCCTATGGGGTGATTTGCAACTTTTTGTTGAAGCCGGTCTTTCGCTTTAGCAACCATTTCCAGGTGGTCGAATATAAGCTCTGGTATTT
>DASUTP010000362.1:0-3397 GCA_036374515.1 Chryseolinea sp.
AAATACCTGAAGACTACTTGTTGGCGTCAGTCTTATTTGTGATTTTCGACCTAACCATCATCCTTTTTATTAATGAAAACAATATTTGTTCTATGCCTGGCATTCGGTGTGCCTGCCATTGTGTTCGCGCAAAGTGGTAAAGTCAGTGATAATTTATCTTTACCCAGTAAAATCCTTAAAGGCAACAGGAAGTATGCGGTCTATCTTCCCCCGGACTATGAAACCTCTCAACGAAGTTATCCGGTCCTCTATCTTCTGCACGGTGGTGGCGACGACCAGACCGGCTGGGTTCAATTTGGTGAAGTCTTGACTATCGCAGACCGCGAAATACTCGCAGGCCGCGCAACGCCGATGGTTATCGTAATGCCCGACGCAAATACCGGGACGCGTGGATATTTTAATGACTTGAAGGGAGAATGGCGTTACGAGGATTTCTTCTTTGACGAGTTTATGCCTTTCATAGAAAAAACTTACAGGATCAAAGGGGAAAAAAGATACCGGGCCGTAGCTGGTCTTTCGATGGGAGGGGGCGGATCCTTTATGTATGCTCTACATCATCCGGAATTATTCTCGGCAGCTTGTCCATTGAGTGCGTCCACTGGCCCTCTTTCCGTTGAAGCAACCAAAGCCTGGCTCGAGCAAAGAAATTTAAAAGGGACTGATGAGCAAGTCGAATCGTATTACAAAAGGCATAGTGCGCTTGCGTTAGTGGAAGCAATGCCTGAAGATCAAAAAAAGTCAGTGCGTTGGTATATTGACTGCGGAGACGACGACTTTTTATACGAGGGAAATTCTCTGATTCACATTGCCATGCGGAAGAAAGAAATTCCGCATGAGTTCAGAATTCACAACGGAGGTCATACTTGGACATATTGGCGAAATGCGTTGCCAACGGTGCTGGAATTTGTAACGCAAAGCTTCCATCAATATTAAGTTTTGAACATGCTGCATTTACCGGCGCGAGCAGATTCATGCAGCATGTACATCACTATCAATTCTCGTCCACGATAACGACTTTTTCCATGACATCACCCTGACGGATGGAATCAATTACATCAAGACCCTCGTAAACTTTTCCGAACACAGTATGATTTCTGTCAAGGTGCTTCGTTGTATCTCTTGTATGACAAATGAAAAACTGAGAACCACCCGTATTGCGACCTGCATGAGCCATCGACAGGACGCCACGGTCATGATATTGGTTTCCGCCAGTTAGCTCGCAATTGATATGGTATCCGGGGCCGCCATTTCCAACCCCATTGGGACATCCGCCCTGGATCATAAAATTTGGTATGACACGGTGAAAAGTCAAGCCATTGTAGAAGCCTTTCTCGGCAAGGCTGATAAAATTTTTAACGGTATTTGGGGCATCCTCTTCAAAGAACTTGATTTTCATCACGCCTTTTTTAGTGTGAATTTCAGCTTGTTTCATTATAAGTATATTTAGGCCGCAAATTTAGAATACTCGGAAGTCATTTTGATACATTCTGACATATTCCTGGCAATTTTTACTAAAAATCTTATGCCCTTGAACACTTGCCCGACCCATAAAAAAATGTATGCTTCGGAAGCAATTGCTGAAGAGGCGTTGATTTCAGCCTGGATAACGTATGAGTACACGCATGGCAATGGGCCCATTGCAGTTTACTTATGCGAAGAATGCGGCGCATATCACCTTACGTCGCGTGGCCCGGCGAATAAAAAACTCGAGCAGGCAATTGCTTCGGGGAAAATTCAGAGGACCAAAGAAATTAACTCGTGGCTGAATAAAATACGACGAAAGGGCAATTTCTAAACACGCATTTTTCTCCCCAACCACCGTGGAATTTTGCCTCAACGCTGAGCGACCTTTCCAGCAACAGCCTTGTACAGTTGATTCATTTACAGCTGGCGCGATTTTGATCTATGGTTTAGCGGCGCTTCAAAAATCGGCGCTGAATAAATCACTATGAAAACTTTCATCCAGCCCATCGGATTCGTTTTCCTGTTCTTCCTGGTTAGTTCATGTGCTAAAAATCCTGTTACAGGTAAGCGGGATCTTATGCTAATGTCCGAAGGTCAGGAAGTAGCTATGGGAAAGCAATCGGACCCGGAGATCGTCAAATTCTTTGGCATCTACGATGACAAAAACCTTCAAAAATTCATTGAGGAAAAAGGACAACAAATGGCTGCCGTTTCTCACCGCAAAAACTTAACCTATGAATTTAAGATCGTTGACTCACCCGTTGTGAATGCATTCGCAGTACCAGGCGGATACGTGTATTTCACGAGAGGAATTATGGCACATTTTAACAACGAAGCTGAATTTGCGGGAGTTCTTGGGCATGAAATTGGACACATCACGGCGCGACATTCTGCGAAACAATATAGCAACGCCATGCTCGCTCAGATCGGATTGGTGGCTGGCACAGTGCTTTCGCCGGAGTTTGCACAGTTCGCCGATTTGGCGCAAAGTGGGATCGGACTCCTTTTCTTAAAATTCGGACGGGACGCCGAAAGCCAGTCGGACAAACTTGGTGTGGAATATTCTACGAAGATCAACTACGATGCGCACGAGATGTCGGGATTTTTTGAAACACTAGAGCGCCTGCAGGGGCAGTCTGGTGAAGAGGTCCCTGATTTTCTCTCGACGCATCCCAACCCGGCGGATCGCCAAGCAAAAGTTTCGAAGCTTGCCGACGACTGGAAACGTAAGACAAAAGCTTCATCCCTTAATGTCAATCGAAACAGTTATTTAAAAATGATCGATGGGATTGTTTACGGAGATGACCCGAAACAAGGCTTCATTGAGCAAAATGTCTTCTACCATCCGGTTTTAAAGTTTCAGTTTGATATACCGCAACAATGGGCGGTACAAAACACCCCTGAACAGGTTCAGATGGCGTCTAAGGACAACAAAGCAATGATGATCCTGACGCTTGCTCCAGCTGGATCGTTAGAATCTGCAGCTGATGCAGTTTTAAAAAACTACCAGCTTACAGTGGTTGATTCGAGAAAAGGAACCCTGAACGGTCAACCTCTCATTGCAATGATCGCGGACCAGAACTTGGAAGAACAGGGCAGCATAAGAACCCTTATCTATGTAATTCAAAACGCAAAGAATAATTATGCGCTCATTGGCGTCTCATCCGCCTCGCTTTTCGACAACTATGCACCGGTTTTTAAAGGTTCTATGGAGACCTTCAAAACGTTAACAGATGATGAAAAAATTAACAGGCAGCCCGAAAGAATCCGAATAAAAACCGTCCAGCAAAACGGAACGCTGGCACAGGCGCTGAAGAATTTAGGAGCGCCCGAAAAACGGTTGGAAGAGCTATCGATTTTAAATGGAATGCAGCTTACGGATAAGGTTGAAAAAGGAATGCTGATCAAAACGATTAATCGATAACGCTAAATT
>DASUTP010000363.1:0-35913 GCA_036374515.1 Chryseolinea sp.
TAAGGTTGTCAACGTGCTTGATCGATTCCGGAGTTAGCGATGCAACGGTAGGTGTAATTACAAGCAGCTCCTCGTCGGATGCAAAGGTCATGGGTTCAGTCCCACCTGTGGCGAAGATCAGAAATCCCGTTTGCGCCTCAAAAGGTACTTTGACCACGACTTCAGTTGTGGACTTGCTCACAAATTCTGCGGTGGTTACACCATCGTTAAACGTTACCTCTTCGATCCAGTTAACCAATGTTCCTTTGATACTGATGTTGGTACCAGGCTTTGCTTCCGGCGTGATGGATGAAATTACCACCGGCACATCGAAATCTAGCGGTGTCTTTGTTTGAATATCACCGTTAGGAGTTTTAAGCGTTACCTTTCCGGCTTCTGCAGCCTGCGGCACCACGAGCTCAATCAATTGTGATGACTTTGATGCAAATTCGCTGGCGCTAACCTCGACGCCCGGAAGAATAATGGAGGTTACCTTATCTAAATTCAAACCAATAAATTTTATGGTTTCACCATGTTTCACCCCGACAGGGCCGAAACTGTTAAGGACTACGTTGGTATTCTCTTCATCATCATCGCATGAGGTGAGAAAGACGTTGCTTAAGAGAAATAAGAGCATTACTGCCAGTAGCCCCTTCGTATAGTTTAATATTTTATTATTCATAATCGTAGCTTTTACTTGTTCGGCACTATCCGAATGTTATCGATGTAAAACTCAAATGGCGAATTATCGGCTTCGGGGGCAGACAATACCCATAACGACAGGCTACCTGTCACGGCTTTGTTAAATTTCATTTCTGTATAAGTAACTTGTCCCCCCGTTAAGCCCATGGCCCATTTAAATTCTGTCATCGGTATAGATACTGTAACCCATTTATCACCAGTGTTAACCGGGGCCCCGGTTGCCTCCCACGGGCCCCATACTGCACGTGCATTGATGCTGTTGCTCCAAATCTCCTGGTTGCCTGAATGGTTCCACGGCGCGAAACACAGATTGAGGTGCGACCCATACCAGTCGATTACCTTAACCTCAAATTTCATATCATAATCACCTGGTTCTCCGGGCAGCAGATTCCCCTCAGCCCGTCCGGAAGCCTGCCCCCAAAACTGGGACTCATAGGGACTGCCTTCACCTTCAATTCTTTCGCCAGCGTTATACACTCCCTGGAACTTTACGTAACTACCGTCAAGGCTATGCGCATCGTTGACAATTATGCCATTTCTCCAGGCGCCCGTCGGCGTCTTACCAGGCTCATCATAATTCAAAAAAACGTTACGTTCGTCGCGGAAATGAAGCACAGATTCGTCAACTCCGAAATTTGTTGTAACACGGAGTGGTCCTGATCCTGCACCTTGCGGAACGATTACTTCAAGTCGCGTTTCGGATGTATTTACGACCTCTGCAACAATGTATCCACCAGCGCCATCCGAAAACTCCACTTCAACCGGCGTGACATCAAAGAAAAATTGTCCGTTGATAAAAGCTGTTTCACCATCTGCTACATACTCAAGGTCCATAGATGTTACCACTGGCGGAGGAATGCTGACGGTAAAATCATATAACAATTCAGACCCGTTTTCAAATACTACCCGGATCTTGTTGTTTATATCGACAGGTGCTTCGTTCGGAACTCGAACAAGAATAGACGTATTTGTGACAAACGTAGGCGTTATCACCGCCTGCTTATCATTGAAATAAATTTGGCGGGCTTCGCCGAGATTATCACCCATGATAGCCACCAGATTTCCCAGGAAAGCGCTGGTGACAAGTGAATCGGAAGATTCGGGACTTGTAATCCTGACATAATAGATGGCTGGCTCACCGCCATTTGCCACTTCATCGTCGTCGCACGACGAAAGCAACGCCCCCCCTATTATCACCGGGATGACGAATAAGTATAGATATTTTATAAATGTTTTCATTTCGTTAGCAGTTTAAGCGATCATTCAAAAACATAATCCACGGGTTCGTCGGCGAAGCGCGGGTTAATGGCGGCCTCATCACCGGGGATGGGAAGTCTAAAGCTGTTTCCCGTCACCGTTACCGGTGTGGCTGGCTGCTCAAGTTCATAGGCATCGTAAACGTTGCGATCACCCTGCCATCCATCCTTCTGCGCCAGTATTACAGCCCGGTTTTGAGAATTAAGATAGTTTATGGCCGCTCCCTCGTCCCGGTAATACCTGCGTTTGACATCGTACCAGGCGATACCTTCTATTCCGAATTCCACCCGCCTTTCGTTCATCAATTGTTCGAATGTGAGCGACGTTCTTGGGGCAAGTTTGCCGAACACTCCATTTCCACGCGTACGAACTTTGTTGAAGAGCTCCAGCGCTTTCGCATTATTTGTTTCGGCTCCCAATCCAATTTCCGCTTCCGCATAAAGCAAGTACACGTCGGCTAATCGCAGCATATACTGATTCAGCGGCACGCCTTGATTCTTAATGGGAACTCCGACATCATCCTGCGTTCCCACGATGTATTTCTTAAGGTTGTTGAGCAAAGGAGCTTTGTATTCAAGGTCTCCACCACCATCCGGATTGGGCGTAACAATATTATAGGTGTAGTTGTGCATTTCAGGATAGGTTTCTCCGAGGGTCATCACAATTTCGCGCATCCTGGGATCTTTAATTGGTTGCCCTTGGCCATCAGTTCCGGCGTTTGCAACCATATTTTCAATAAAGCTATAGGTAGCAGATTTACCTCCACCCCACGCTTCGTCATTTCCCGTCACAATACTATTTCGGCCGAAGACCGCCTGACGGCTGTTGCCTACACCCCAGTTGTTGTTGCTCCATTGTAGTGCGAATAGCGATTCTGGATTATTGTTATTTGCAATTCTGAAGAGGTCCCCATAATTCGCCATAAGCGTCAAGCCACTATTTTCAATAACGTCCAAAGCATATCCCTTTGCTGTATTAAAATCTGCCTGCGATTTATTGAAGTGTCCCAAGGTGACGTGCAATTTTGCCAACATTCCCTTGGCCGACCAGGATGTCACGCGCCCCGGAGCGTTGGTTTGGGGTAGGTTTTCCGCAGCAAAAGCAAGGTCGCGTCTAATAAATTCGTATACACTTGATTGCGTATTACGCGGCAGATTCATGTCGTTACTGCTGATCTTTTCAACAGGATTCTCCACGATAGGAACATCTCCCCAAAATTCAGTGAGGAAAAAATAGGCAGCGGCGCGCATGAAGTGGGCTTCGCCCAGTCCGCGATTTATCACATCTTCAGCAACACCATTTTTACTGGCGATCCTGGGCATGTCAGTGATAATAGTATTTGCAATCGTGATCACATCGTACAGACTAATCCATGCATTGTAGATAATGGAATTAGTAGCTGAATAAGTGAAGAAGAATAACTGGCCCTCATCCTGGTAGTCGTTGTACAAGTCACCAGCCATTCCATCACCGGCGGCCCAGGAAAATTTATCGTTAAAATTGAACCAGGGACGGCTGTACAACGATCCGGTTACTGACTGTATCTGTACCTCGTCATTAAAGTAGTCATCCAACACGGATTGGTCTTGTGGAAGGACGTCAAGAAATTCGTCACCGCACGAAATCCCACCAAACGAAAGGATGATTGCGAGTATATAATTTGTTATTTTTTTCATGACAATTATTTTAAAGCTTATCAAAAACCAATTTCGAGACCGGCTGTATAAATCCTCGGCGCAGGAATTCGTCCCATATCTATGTTCTGCATCAGTGCATTTTGATTGTACGCACCAATCTCAGGGTCGTATCCTGTGTAATCGGTGAAAGTGTAAGCGTTCTGCACATTCACGTACACCCTGGCGCGGGTCATCTTCACTTTGCTGAGAAGGGTTCTGGGCAGCATATAGGCGAGGCTGATATTTTGAATTCTTAAGTAAGAACCGTCCTCGATCCAGATATCAGACATTCTGCCATTGGCATTTACGTTTAGCTGCGAGAACCGGGGAATGGTGGCGTCGGGATTTAGCAGCACATAGTTATCAATGTCTTCAGGCGACCCGGCGGGGTCTATCATTTCAAATTGTGCACGATTTGCTACCTCGCTCAATTGGTTATCATTTAATGCGTTCATTCCCTGATTTCGCGAGCGCTGGTAGTTGAACACGTCAAAGCCGTATACGCCTATGAGATTGATATCGAGTGTGAAGTTTGCATATGAAAAAGTATTGTTGAAGCCAAAATTGAATTTCGGGTTTGGATTTCCAATGGCCACCTGATCTTTCTCGTCGATCCTGTTATCACCATTTTGATCCTTGAATTTAAGATCGCCCAACCAAACGCCGTCGCGTTGATGAATAAGGTTTGTCTCGCCTGTTCCAACCTGCACAGCATGTCCTTCGATGTCTGCCCTATCGACGAATATCCCTTCCGTTTGATACCCGTAAAACTGACCTATCGGATTATTGACGGTTGTGCGGGTCACTGTTTGAAACCCTGCATACCAATACAGGTTTCGTAGTTGTGGCCGGTCGATTTCCGTGATTTCATTCCGATTCATGCTATAGTTGAGATCCATTCGCCATGAAAATTTCTCCGTCTGGATATTTCTACTGGTCAGCGAAACTTCAAAGCCTTTATTTTCAATTTTACCATAGTTGGAATACGGCGGGTTAATCATGGACCCAAGGATGTATCCCGGAGGATTTAACTCCAGCAACAGACCATCGGAATATTTGTGATACGCATCCAATGTTAAATCAATTTTTCCGCTCACCAGCGATACGTCGACTCCCGCATTGTAAGTTGCAGTGGATTCCCATTGCAGGTCAGGATTGGGGATCCGATTGGGAATATAGGTGGTTCCAAAGGCGGTATTTTGAATCGACGACAACGAGGCGCCGTAAGCATAGTTGTCGATCTCCTGATTACCTACCTTTCCATATCCAACTCTCAATTTTAGATCACTGAGGAAGTCCGACTTCGGCATGAATGCTTCATTGGCGATGCGCCAGGCAACTGACACCGCGGGAAAATTTCCCCACTTGCTATTGGGTCCAAACTTCGCAGAACCATCTCGCCGGATCATCGCCGTGACATAATATCGATCAGCAAAATTGTAAATCACACGACCATAATAAGACGCTAGCGTGGTTTCGCCCTTCCAGCCGGTTATTGACGTTGGTTCGCCCTGATTAGGTGTAGTGATATCGTTGGAAGTTAGATTTGATTTAACAAAATCCGATCCCTCCCAGCTGCTTTTCTGTGCCTCCTGTCCAACCATGGCAGTAAAATGGTGTCGGTCGATATCGAAATTGTATGTCAGGTAATTTTTCCAAATCCAAAAGAAATTATCTTCCTGGCGATGCCTTAGTTGATTGGCGTCATTTTTTATCGTACCCCACTCATACGTTGGCTTGAACACCTTGTTCAGGGAATGTCCATCATTAATGGCATATTCCGTCCGGAAAGACAAGCCCTTCATGATGGTTGCCTCCGCGAAGAAATTCGCAGTAAGTGTTTGTTTTTTCACCTTATTGTTAATCAGGAACGATACGGCTACAGGATTTGAAGTGATCTGTGCAGATCCGGCATCGGGCCCTGCAAAATTTCCATCAAAATCGTACACAGGAGTACTCGGTGGCATTTGAAGCGCCTGAGCGATAATCCCATCTCCACCATCACTTCTTCCGATTACTTCGTCGGTGATGGCAAAATTCAAACTCGTTCCTACCTTTAGCCAGTTATTTACTTTTGAATCAAGGTTTATTCTTGCCGTAGCGCGTTCAAATCCTGAATTTCTAAGAATCCCATCCTGCTGGAAATATCCACCCGATAAAAAGTACTGGGCTTTTTCCGTGCCGCCGCTGGTCGACAGCTGATGATTCTGCATCGGTGCTACCTCAAAAATTGCATCCTGCCAGTCGGTCCCAGGTCCAAGAATGCTAGGATCAGCAAACCTCTCGTCAACATTTATGCTGGGTATCTCCTGGGATACACTATACTGATACGCTGCATACTGCGGCAAGTCCATCATGTCAAGGGTCTTTGGTACCTGCTGAAGACCATAGTAACCGTTGTAATCAATTTTGGACTCACCTGCGCGTCCTCGCTTAGTGGTGATCAGAATAACACCATTGGCAGCACGCGAACCATAGATGGCAGATGCCGATGCATCTTTAAGCACTTCAACACTTTCAATATCGTTTGGATTTATGTTGGCGAGTGGGTTTACAATGTAGCCCTGACCGTTGGCTCCACCGGCAAAGTCAAATCCTGCAATTTGCCCTGCACCACCTCCCACCTGAACGCCGTCGATAACATACAACGGTTCGTTACCACCGTTTACGGAGGCTGTACCTCTGATGCGGATCGAGACAGCGCTACCGGGCTGCCCACTATTCTGCGATACCGATACTCCGGCGATGCGACCTTGCAATGCCTGGTTAACGTTTGCCGCCATTGAGCCCCGCATTTTGTCGCCACTGATGGATGCCACGGATCCGGTAAGGTCACTTTTCTTCTGTGTGCCATATCCCACCACGACAACCTCCTGAAGTTCGGCAATATCCTCCTCTAACTGCACATCAACTTTTGCTCTGTTGCCGACAACAACTTCCTGAGACTGATAACCGATAAAGGATACCACCAGGATGTCGTTGCTTGAAGCTTCGATGGAAAAATTTCCGCTCGCATCGGTACTGGTCCCGGAGGTCGTTCCTTTTTTGATCACGTTCACGCCAGGTAAGGGCTGGCCAGCTTTATCCGAGACTTTTCCCGTCACGAGGTTCTGCGCATGAAGAGCAGAACTCCCGCACAGGAGCAGCATCACGGAAGCAAAGCACACGCTTCTGTAAAATTGTTTTATCATAGGTTTAAGGTTTAGTGTTTTTTAGCCGGTAGTAGAAACCGTTTTCAAGTTTAGGTCCCAGAAAACGTTGTAGACCGGATTTAAAGGTATGGACAACTGACGCTCGCCACGGGTATTGAATTGTTACATTTTGCTTATTGGCTCGTTAACACCAGGCGATAAATTGTTTCCAAAACCGGTTCTAAATGTTAATGAAACCGCGTCAGATTCTTCTAAAAGAGGATTTTCCAATCGCGCGCGGAACTGCTGCCAATAAATTTAGGGTAGAAAAAAAAGCGACAATGGATTTTGTAAGCGCGCGCGGTGCGCCTGGTAAGGCCGCCGTGGAAGGTGGACTGATTTAGCAGACTAATTAATTATGGCGTAGGCCATGCCGCAGGCAATGGATATATAAAGCACGATTTCAACAAAGAGCAGGAATTTTGAAATCTTATTCTTTTTATTCACGGCCATGAAGGAAGCGTTTACTCAAAACTACTTCTTCAACCAATATCAGAAGGTTATTAAATCGTCAGAATGTAGGACTAAAATGTTGCTTCAGATTCAATTTGTTCGGCAACATTTGGTCATTATGTTTTTTCAGAAGACGATTCTTTCTTTTTTGATTGAACATAGGCCGACGGAAGCATTCCAAATTCGTCTTTGAAATATTTCGCAAAATATTTTGGGCTGTTAAATCCAACTTTGTAAGCTACTTCAGAGATCGTCAATTGACTTTTCTCTAACAATTGCGCTGCGCGTTGCAAGCGAATGGTCCGGATAAATTCCAGTGGCGCCTTTCCGGTCAGGGACAACAACTTTTTATATAAATGCACGCGGCTCATTCCCAATTCCCGGCTTAGGTCCTCTACCGAAAAATCCGCGTCAGAAATTCTATCCTCTACGAATTTGATGGCATTTTGAATTAACTTTTCGTCCATTGATGTAATCTTAATGTCCGTTGCCTTAACGTCAATTTGTCGCCTGAAATCTTTATGAAATATTTCACGTTGATGAATAAGATTCTTGATGCGCGACTGCAAAATTTCAAAATTGAAAGGTTTCGTAATATAATCGTCTGCACCGATCTCAAAGCCTTGCATCTTTTGCTCCTCACTCGTGCGGGCGGTCAAAAGGATTATCGGGGTATGAGAAATGGTCGCGTTGCTCTTTACTTTCTTACAGAGCTCGATTCCATCCATTTCGGGCATCATGATATCCGACACAATTAAATCGGGAAGATATTTTAGCGCGAGTTGCAATCCTTCCTTCCCATTGCGCGCCTCAACAATCTGGTATGTGAGCCTAAGGTTATCCTTTAAATAAAAGCGAAAATCTTCGTTGTCTTCCACCAGCAACAATGTTGGTAACTTGTGATCTACCCCATTCCGGCTTGAATTTGCAGCAACGGCAGGAGCTTCTTCATCAGCGGCGATGGTTTCATCCGCATTTACAGGTTGAGTAATGTTAGTTTTGATATCGATGCAAGGTAGGAGGACGGTGAAACAACTTCCCACATTTACCTCACTCTCCACGGTGATAACGCCGCCGTGAAGTTTCACAAATTCTTTGGTGATCGACAATCCGATGCCACTGCCTTGGTTTACCATGCTGGAAGGAACGTCGTTTTGAAAAAACCGGTCAAAAACTTTTTCCTGCTTTTCCAGAGGGATGCCGATACCGGTATCCTTCACGCGTATTGCTATCCACTTTGTCTGTTCCTCTGTTTTTTCCAGCAGGCCTATGGTGACCTCGACTTTGCCATGCAACGGGGTAAACTTGAAAGCATTGGACAGTAGATTGAAAAGGATCTTTTCCAATTTGTCTTTATCAAATACCGTTTCCAGTGAGCTTAGCTCCGAGTGGAAGGAAAATTCGATCTGTTTTTTTTCCGAAAGGTCGGTAAACGAATACGCTGCCTCTTTCACAAAGGCAACGATATCGCCCTCAGAGTGGTTGAGTTGCACTTCCTGAACTTCCAGCCTCCTGAAATCCAACAGCTGGTTCACAAGGTTTAACAAGCGTCGGGCATTGCGGTGAATCATCAAATATTGTTTGCGCTGTTCCTGATCATTCGACGACCTTAACAATTTTTCCAATGGGGTTAGTATCAGGGTTAACGGTGTGCGAAACTCATGGCTCACGTTCGTAATAAATTTTATTTTCATCATGTCCAGTTCATGGACCTGTTGCGCATCCTGCCGCTCTTTTTCAATCTTATACTTCATCCTTTCGCGTGCCAAAATCAGTTGTCGTGACAAAAGCAGGGCACCCAATATCAGTGCTATATAAATAACGAATGCGATACCCGACTTCCAGAATGGCGGCAAAATCGAAATCTTCAGACGAGCACCTTCTTCGTTCCAGATACCATCGCTGTTTGACGCCTGGACATGAAAGGTATAGGTGCCCGGATCCAAATTTGTGTAGGTAACTTTTCTTTGACTACCGGTTGTCGTAAGCCAATCCTTATTAAACCCCTCAAGCTTGTATTTGTATTCGCTTTTTTCAGGATGGAAAAAATTCAACGCGACAAATTCAATTGAAAAAACATTGTCGCTGTATTTTAGCACGATTTCGTCCGTTTCGCTAATTGATTTGTCGAGGATAATTCTTTTGTTGATCGGTTCGCCGATCGACACGCTTTTATTAAAAATTTGAAAATCGGAGAGCTTAACACGGGGTTTACTGGTATTGATCTTAATCTCATCAGGATGAAAAATGTTAAAACCATTAATTCCTCCAAAAACTATTTCTCCAGTCGAAGTCTTGAGCCGTACGTTTTCATTGAATTGCCGTCCCTGCAATCCATCAGACTCACCGTAATTTTTAAAATCCAGTAAAAAGTTCCTTGTTTCGGGTTTGTAATTCACGATGATATTTGAGATACCATGCGGTGTGCTGATCCAAAGGTTGTGATCATCGCTCTCGATCAGCGTTAGCACCGAATTATGCAGGAGTCCATCGGCTTCGTTGAAAACTTTAAATGTGCCGGTGCCTTTGTCGAAGAGATTTAGTCCGCCATGTGTTCCGACCCAGATAAGACCGCGACTATCTTCGTAAATGTCCAGAACGCTATTGTTGCTTAAACTGGCCGGGTTGCCCGTGTCATTCAAATAATGGGTAAACCGATTTGTCTTCTTATCCAATACGTCAATTCCATACCCCGTTCCAATCCAGATATTTCCTTCGTTGTCTTCGAGGAACGCCGATATATATTTTGAATGAATGGAATTTGGTTCGCCCTGCTTATAGTGATAAAACTCCTTGCGGTCGCGGGTAAACACGTCTACCCCCTGCGTTAATGTACCGATCCAAAGGTTTTTGTTCGAGTCCTCAAATATTTCCCAGATACTGTCGTCTGAAATACTCTTTGAATTGTTTGGATCGTGTCTGTAGCGCGTGAATTTCTTTCCGTCGTAACAATTTAACCCCCCGAAGTAGGTGCCAATCCATAATTTTTCGTCGCTGTCGAGATAAAGGCTAACGATGACGTTATTGCTTAAGCTGTTTTCATTTTTAGGATCGTGCAGGAACTGTCTGAATTTATTTGTCTTGCGGTCGAAGTAAATTAGCCCGCCTCCATTCGTCCCAAGCCAAAAATTTCCCTTGTTATCTTCAACAACACTATTGACGTCGTTGAAAGGCAAGCTATTGGGATCAGACGTTTGTTGTCGCAGCAACCGAAAACGAATAATATCCTCATGGTAAAATGAAATGCCTTTTTTGAAAGTGCCAACCCAGATGATTCCCTCGTCGTCCTTATACATCGCACTGGTGCTATTTTCGCTAAGACTTCTCCGGTCATCCCGATCGTTCAAAATGTATCGCACGCTGAAATCCTTCTTATCCAAAATGTTTACTCCCCCATGATCGGTTGCGATCCAGATCAATCCCTTGTTATCCTGCACAATTCCCCTCACAATGTCGGAATTTAGTTTCGCGACGGGCGACGTTTTGCTGATCCGGGTTATAATGCGGTCATCCGGTTTAAAATAAAATGCACCTTCGTTCCGATCGCTGATGTAGAACCAAACGTCATCGTCATTGTCAACGACCAGACGAAAGTCGAGCTCTTGCTGATGATACAATTCATTGAGATAACTGTTCCGATAAGTAACGGTGAGGGTCTTGCCGTCTAATTTTTCAAAAACGCCATTTTTATGAAGTATCCAAAAATTACCCTGCTTGTCCTGGGCGATGGCGGAAACCTGATTTGATGCAAGTGACGTCGAGTCGAGGGGATTATAATACAACGGAGTGGTTTTTCTGTCAGCAACCGTATACTTAAAAAGACCTTGAGACGTATGAATGAACCAATAGTTGCCGGCGCGATCTTTTTTTATTTCCGAGATCGCTCCATCAGGGATATACAACTTTCGCAGGTACGCATTAGGATCGTGGCTGAAGGTTTCAGTAGTAGGATCGTAAATATCGGTGCCGGTCCACGTGGTCATCCAAATATTGCCAGACGGATCCTCAAACAAATTGTTGATGTCACTATTTCTGACGGACTTGGCATCTCCAGGAATATTGCGGAAGGTCTTTATAGAATAACCATCATACCGGTTTAGACCTGAGATTGTCCCAAACCACATGAACCCGCGGCTGTCTCGGAAGATGCACTTAATTTGATTATGCGAGAGCCCTTGATTAACATCAATATTGGAGAACTTGTACTGGCCAGGCTGCGACAGCGAGGACAGCGCACAGCAGAGAAAGCACACTAACCCCAAAACGATGCGTAAAGTTTTCATGTAGAATAGGCTGCCAGGCCCTGGAAAATTAGAAAAATCCACGGACAATGACGCCCTCAGAATAATACTATGTTGCCTGTAATCTTACAGCTTTACCCGCTCAATCCTTGGCGCAAGAAGGTGCAATGTTACCCAGGCCAGCAGGTATGCAGATCCACAAATTATAAACATGATGTAATAAGCGGTTTCTATTTCTCCGAGGGCCCGATAGTGAACAAACAAACTCTTTTGAACCAACCACGTCAAGAGAATCCCGCCCAGTGATCCAAACATCCCGCCTATCCCTGTAACTGAACCGACAGCTTTTTTAGGGAACATATCGGAAACCGTGGTAAAAATATTTGCACTCCATGCCTGGTGGGCAGAGGCTCCCAATCCGATCGCAAGCACTGCCAGCCACATATTTATTCCGCCCACGAGCTGAGCAAAGACGACAGGGGTGACCATAAATGCATATATAAGCATGGCAGTTTTACGCGCTTTAAAAGCCGGCCAATTTTTTCTGATGAAGAACATCGGCAACCATCCTCCCCAGACACTTCCAATGGTGGCAAGAACATACACCGTTGCGACGGGGAAAGCCATCGCGGTACCTTTCACACCATATTGGCTTTCCAAAAAATCCGGCAGCCAAAACAAATAAAACCACCAGATAGGATCCGTCAGAAACTTACCCATTACAAACGCCCAGGTTTGTTTGAATCCCAAAAGCCGGATCCAGGACACTTTCTCTTCTTTCGTAGCCTCATCGGCCTGGTCCTCCGCATCGCTATGGATATAGTCGAACTCAGGTTTCTTAAGTTTCTTATGCTTGGCCGGCACGTCATAATACATCAGCCACAAAACGACCCATCTACAACCGATAGCTCCTGTGATAACAAACGCCCATTGCCATCCCCACGCTACCGTTATGTAGGGGACTGTCAACGGTGCAACTACTGCTCCTATGTTGGTGCCCGAATTAAAAATTCCTGTTGCAAGCGCGCGTTCTTTCTTTGGAAACCATTCTGCGACAGTCTTTATCGCAGCAGGAAAGTTGGCAGATTCCGTAACGCCGAGTGCTCCACGGGCGACTATAAAACCCAGTGTACTGGTCACGAAGGCATGGCCGACTGCCGCCAGACTCCAAAGAAATGTTGCGAGAAAATAGCCTAGTTTCGTTCCAACCCTGTCGATGACCCGGCCCGATATCAGCATCCCTAACGCATAGGCTATCTTAAATGCAATTTCAATATTCGCGTAGTCGCCATCATTCCAGTTAAACTCCCTCGTTAGATCAGACTTCAACAAGCTTATCACCTGCCGATCGATGTAGTTTACAGTCGTGGCGAAAAAAACAAGCGCACAGATCGTCCACCTGTATTTTCCAACGGCCTCGTTGATGGTGTCAAGGTTTTCGGTGATTTTGGGGTTAGTTGTCATTTTTGATCAGCACCGCTGGTTTAAGTTCTAACTTTATTAATTATTTGAAGAATATCCCGGACCCGCTTTTCCAACGCCGTCCAGTCCTTCTGCCCTAAAATTTCTTTTGTGAAAAGTTGCGAACCCATCCCCACACTCATCGCGCCTGCCTGAAACCACCCGCCAAGATTTTTTTCGTTGGGTTCCACGCCACCGGTGATCATCAATTGCAAGTCAGGGACCACAGGCATAATTGCTGACACGAAGCCAGGCCCCAGAACCGAGCCTGGAAAAACTTTTATTACCTGCGCGCCGTTTTCCTTTGCCGTAACGATCTCTGTTAATGTGGCACATCCCGGCATCCATAAAATATCGTGATCACGGCACACCTTCGCCATCTCAAGTTTCATTATCGGAGAAATTATAAAGTGGGCGCCTGCATCTATAAATTTTTTTGTCGTAGCACCGTCCATCACGGTTCCTATCCCCAGCATCAGGTCAGGAAATTTCTTGCAATAATCCAGCATTGCGGTAAAAACTTCATAAGAGTTTTTTCTGCGATTTGTAAACTCAAAGACTCTTACGCCACCGCGGTACGCCGCCTCGATCACCTCTTGCGCCGTTGGTATGTCGTCGTGCGTAAAAAGTGGAACGAGGCCCAGCGCCTTCATTTTTGCAACGATTTCTTGATTTGTGAACATCATGCCCTTAGCGTAACAGTTTACCTATATTTTCACCTTTTACCAGTGTTTCAATTTCTTCAGCCGATGCTACATTAACGTCTCCCTCCACCGAATGCTTAAAAGCCCCTGCCGCTGTAGCAAACTCAATGGTAGCGGCATCATCTTTATTATTGATCAAGCCATAAATCAATCCAGCCATGAACGCATCACCCGCACCAACTCTGTCGACAATGTGTGTAAGGTCATATTCCCTTGATTCGGATAACTTCTTACCGCTCCAGAGCAAGCCTTTCAACTTGTTGTGTGATGAACTAATGGAATTGCGTTCTGTCGTTGCAATTTTTTTAATATTTGGATTGGCCTTTTTTAATGCTGCGCAAGCTGCCTCATAATTTTCACCAGAAATTCCAACACAATTTTCCATGTCGGTTATGCCAGCGACAATAACGTCAGTCGACTCGATTAAACCAGGCATTATTTCACGAGCGGTCTTTCCGTATTGCCATAAATTTCTGCGGTAATTGATGTCGCCGGAAACTGTCACATTATTTTTCCGCGCAATTTGAATCGCTTCAGCGCAAACATTCGCAGCGCCCTGCGAAATTGCAGGCGTGATCCCCGTCCAGTGGAACCAGGAGGCATCTTTTAAAATGTTTTCCCAGTCAATCATTCCAGGTTGAATGTGCGCAAAGGCTGAATTAAAGCGGTCATAGACAATACGTGACGCGCGCTGCATCGCGCCATTTTCCAAAAAGTAGACTCCCATCCGCTCCGGACCATAGATGATATGCTGCGTATCTACGCCATGGCGTTTAAGCGTCATCGTAGCAGCGTCGCCCAAATCATTTTCGGGAAAACGTGTTACGTGGGCGGATGAAACTCCAAAGTGACTCAGCGATGCTGCTACGTTCGCTTCCGAACCTGCGTAGAGTACATTGAAACTCTCTACTTGCGTAAATCTCGCAAACCCCGGAGTCGAAAGGCGCAACATGATCTCGCCAAATGTGATAACTCTATTTTTCATTTATAACGCTATAGTTATACGCCGCAGAACGTTAAACGCCGGCATAGGAACTGAATCCGCCATCAACTGCTACCACCACACCCGATACAAACTTTGCCCCGTCGGAGCACAGCCATATAAGCGTACTCGCCAGCTCATCGGGTTCCCCAAACCTGCCGTAGGGTGTATGCGCAATCACCGACTTTCCTCTGTCCGTCAGCCCCCCATCGGCTGTTGTAAGAAGCGTTCTGTTTTGCTCTGTGAGAAAAAACCCAGGTGCAATTGCATTTACGCGAATACCTTCGCCAAACTTCTTGGCCATTTCAACCGCCATCCATTGGGTAAAGTTGCTGATTGCTGCCTTGGCCGCAGAGTACCCCACGACACGTGTAATAGGAAGATAGGCTGCCATCGAAGAGATGTTAATAATACATCCGCTCTTGGCGGCCATAATAGGTTCGGCCAAAATTTGTGAAGGCAGTACTGAACCCGTCAAATTGAGCTCAACGACCTTCTGAAATTCGTCGATCTTCAAATCGATAAAAGTTTTATCGGTTGGAATGGTCGCGCCTGGCATATTACCACCGGCTCCGTTCACTAATATGTTGATCTTACCAAACTGGTCAAGAATAGTTTTTTTTGCAGCGTTCAATTGCTGGGCATTCAAAACATCAGCGGATACGCCAATCGCTTCGCCACCCGATTTTTTTATTTCCTTCGCCAGGTCATCTGCAACTTCTTTTCTTCTCCCGACTATAGCGACTTTAGCACCAGCTTTTGCCAGTGCTTTTACCATCGAACTTCCGAGCACGCCTGTGCCCCCTGTAACAACGGCAACTTTGTTCTCCAAACTAAAAAGCGAATTCAAATAAGACATAAGGATCGTATGATTTTAAATTTTTACTGCTTTACGGCTGCGACTGCTTTCATAACACGTCTCAATGAGCTTGATAACATCCCGGGATTCTTCCGGCCTTACCGCTAGCGGTTTGCCATTCCGGATACTATCGTGAACATTTTTATAAAACTGGGTATAATCACCGGGAACAGTTTCAATATAGCCTTCCACATGAAGGCCTCCGAGCGTTGCATTTATTTTCCCCCATAAATCTTTCCCCTCCGTCCCCCAACCGCTTGTGCCCGGAATTTTTCCATCCTTCAATGCTTGTTCCTGCGGATCGATTCCATATTTTACAAAAGATCCTTCGGTACCATGAAGGATATAACGGGGCGTTGATTCACGAACTAAATAACTTGATTTGACGATCGCGTGAAAATCCTGGTAATGCAAGCGAATGTCATAAAAGTCTTCCACCTTTCCATTCGGCCGCTGCACGCCGACCCTTGCATCAACTTCCAGAGGCATTCCAAACAGCACCAAAACCTGATCCAGCATGTGCGAACCCAGGTTATATAAAATTCCCGAGCCTGGGCCTTGTTCCTCTTTCCAGGTATTCGCTTCGATGTAGTTGCGATAACGGTCGTAATGCAATTCAAACTCAGCGATCTTCCCCACCCATCCATTATCGACCACCTTTTTTACAGTCATAAAGTCGCCGTCCCAGCGCCGGTTTTGAAAAACCGTTAGCACTCTGTTTTTTTTCTTAGCCAGGCTAATGAGATTGTCGGCGTCTTGGGTTGTTACCGTAAATGGCTTTTCAACGACGATATGTTTGCCGGCTTCCAGTGCTTTTGTGGCATAGTCAAAGTGCGAGTCATTCGGCGTGTTGATTATGACGAGTTCAATGTTATTATCATTTATAACTTCGTCAAATGTCCGGACGATCTTCGTCTGCGGGTAACGTTGTTTTGCCTTATCCGAACTCCGTTGTAAAACCATGGTGAGTTCGAAAGCCGGATTCACGGCAAGCAAAGGGGCGTGAAAAATTTCACCGGACATTCCGTACGAAAGCAAAGCAGTTTTAATGGGATTCATTCAACAAAATCTAATGAGGATTTACAGATTTAAGGGCGGACCTTATTTTAGAAATATTTTTCAAGTGATCAAATATACCTGTTTCAACCAGGTCCCAATCTTTCACTGCGATTGCCTCCTTTGGAAAAAGCGGCGCGCCCAATTTTATACATAATGAACCCGCTTCAAACCATTTGGATAGCGCCGCGTGATGAAGATCCAGTATACCTGATGGGATAAATTCCAAATCGGGATGTGCGCGTTTGACGGATTGTATAAAATCCGAGCCTAAGATATTCGCCGGTAAGACCCCGATTGCCTTAGCGCCCAACGTTCTGGCCCAAGTGATGTCTGAGGTAGTAGTACAGCCAGGCACCCAGAGTACATTATGAAGCTTGCATATCTCGCCCATCTCCGGTCGCAAAAATGGCGAAGCGATAAATTTAGCGCCGACCTGAATATATCTTTCGGTCATTGTGGCATCCAGCACAGTACCCGCTCCCAAGATCATTCCCGGATAATTCCGGAGCCGTTCATTAATGTAATTAAAGAGTCTGATCCCTTTATTATCACGCTGGTGCATGAATTCAAAAACCCGAAGTCCGCTTCTGTAAGAAATATCAATAATTTGTGTAAGCACATCCACGTCGGGGTGATAAAAAACAGGTACGACGCCGATTTGCTTCATTTGATCTATCACATCCTGCTGGGCGAATGACATTCTTTGTGTAAAATTGGGCCTATTTAGCGTTTGAAATTTCAAATTAATAAAATTAAAGTATAAATTGCGCAATCGATTGCGCAAGATAACAGTTTTCTCACTATGTCAACTAAATTTTTAAAAATTCATCCGGCTGATAACGTCTACGTGGCATTGACAGACCTAAAAGCCGGAGAAAATGTAAATCTGAATGGCAAGGTCCTTACCCTGGCAGATGACGTTCCTGCTAAACATAAGTTCACCGAAAAGGCGATGCAGCCTGAAGAAGAAATTTTTATGTACGGCACCGTGGTGGGAAAAACTCTCCAGCCAATAAAAGCAGGTGGGGCCATTGGCACTCACAACTTAAAACATAAAGCTGCACCATATTCGGGACGTACGAAAACTTACCAGTGGACGCCCCCAGACGTCTCCAAATTTCGCGACAGAACATTTTTGGGATATCATCGCCCCGACGGGCAAGTAGGAACGGCCAATTACTGGCTTATTGTTCCACTGGTTTTTTGTGAGAACCGGAATGTTGAAGCGATGCGCGACGCATTCATGGACGAGTTAGGTTTCACAAAACCCGATGCGTACAAAGACTATGTACACCAGTTGGTACAATTGTATCAAAACAATAAACCCATTACCGCGGCATCTTTTCAGCCGGCAGTCTCGAATGGACATTCGCGAATCTTTAAAAATATCGACGGGATCAAGTTTTTGACTCACCAGGGTGGCTGCGGAGGAACGCGGCAAGACTCTCAAACATTATGCAGGCTTATTGCTGGATACATCCACAATCCCAACGTGGCGGGAGCGACGGTGTTGAGCCTGGGATGTCAGAACGCTGAAATTAAAACCTTGCAGGAAGCGCTTCACAAACTGGATCCGAACGGCGAAAAACCTGTCTTCATATTGGATCAGCAGCAGTCGGGCACGGAACAAGAGCTGCTCACCCAGGCAATCCAAAAAACTTTTATGGGTCTTGCAGAAGCAAATAAGGTCGAAAGAAAACCCGCGCCGTTAAACAAGCTTGTCGTGGGATTGAAGTGCGGTGGCTCTGATGGCTTCTCAGGAATTTCAGCCAATCCCGCCATAGGACATACATCCGACCTCCTGGTAGCATTAGGCGGGAGCACCATCCTATCAGAATTTCCGGAGCTGTGTGGTGTTGAACAAGAATTGATCAACCGGTGTGAAAGGGACGAAGCGGGTGAGCTGTTTATTAAACTCATGCGCACTTATTCGTCAGCCGCAGAAGCGGTTGGCTCCGGATTCGACATGAATCCATCTCCGGGAAACATCAAGGACGGCCTCATTACCGACGCAATAAAATCGGCGGGCGCCGCAAAAAAAGGCGGTACCGCACCCGTTGCCGATGTACTACAGTACGCAGAATACATTAAACGGCCGGGATTGAATTTGCTGTGCACACCTGGCAACGATGTGGAAAGTACGACGGGCACGACCGGATCGGGCGCTCAGATAATTCTTTTTACAACCGGGCTGGGAACTCCAACCGGCAATCCTGTATCTCAGGTCGTCAAGGTCTCCACGAATACAAAACTCGCACAAAGAATGCCCGATATTATCGACTTTAATACCGGCCCCATAATTTCAGGGGAGAAGACCATTGAACAAATGGGTGAAGAAATTCTTGACTTCGTCATCGACATCGCCAGCGGAAGGGTCAAAGCGAAGGCGGTCGAATTAAATCAGGACGACTTTATCCCATGGAAACGCGGGGTGTCGCTCTAGGACGTTGAAGGGTTTTAACATTACTTCAGAAACTCCTGGCGTATAGGCGTAAAGCTATCGATCAGCTTTGCAGTCTTTGTAAGCAGCTGGATGGTGTGTTCTTTCCCGGAAGGAACGGAAAACATATCACCGGCTTTCAGGCGCTGCTCCGGTTCACCTTCGCAGAAAAATATGATCTCCCCTTCGGCCACGTAGGTGGTTTGCTCGTGCACGTGACTGTGCGGCGGGTCCGGCTGCTGCCACGGGCCATTGAGGAAGTCTATTACAGCTGTCATCAATCCATTTGTGTGGATGAGTCTTCGCTCTACCCCATCTTTTACGGACGTGACCAGGGCATCTTTGGCTTTCAGTATGGGCATAAACTTATTTTGTTATTGTGATGGTAACTTTGAGTGGATTGGCCAACTCGCGGGCCACATGCCGCAAATACGCTTCAAATTGTGTTTGGTTCTTTATTCCGGCGGGTTCCTTTTCCCAGGCCGACAGGAAATAATAGTTAACTTTGCCGTGCTGGGGCTTCAAGGTAACGACATGGCTAAACGTATCGTCAGTTGTTTCAATTGCACTCCCGCTGTCATAAAACACTGCAAGCCCTAAATTATCAGCGTTTAAGCTTTGTTTTCCGTAGGTGGCAATGTAGGCAAGGTGTCCTGCATCGCCATCGTTTTTGATCAACGTCGCCGACGTGTCTTTCACTATTCCCGTAGCAATATTTTCAATATCGCTGGTAACAGTAAGCCTGTGTTGCGTAACCCGGGTACCGGCATGTATTGCAAGGTGGGAATAAAGATCGTGCTTTTTATCGCCTAAGTTCCATCCATAATATTTTGTCAAAATAGAAGAATACACGCTGCCATTTTCAGCGATCTGACAAGTAACGCTGTCCGTCTTCGCGACGCGTATAGCCTCCCCATTGACGAAGGATCCTACGGAACCGATTCCCAATGACTTCCCCACTTTCATGACATCCATACCCCAGGGTTGCATCTGATGATAGGAGTCAAAGCCATCCAAGCCTACTTTCTGTAAGATCATCTCCGTAGTTACTTTTCCAAATACATCCGTGGCATTTCGCTGATCGAGGTAAAAGCGATAGCCGACTTTGTCGGATTCCCATCCCGGGCCCTCATAACGAATAAACCAGGAATGATCTTTGTGTTCCGGCGGCACACGAAGGAATGCAGCATTTTCAAAGTTCCCTCCTATGTACTCACGGTTCTTCCACGACCCGCCCCTTTTATACGATATTTCAGCTTGAGTTCGTTTAGGATATTTTCGCGGGTTGTTTGCAGACGGGTGAAAACGAATTGTGATGGAGCGGGTTTCAGAAGCACCCACGTGATCCAAGACGAAGGCAATGCCGCTATCGTGACTTTCGGTTGCATTATACTGGGATGGAATTTCCTTTCCGTCGTCCATTACGAGGAATGCAAGGTGATTAAACGTCTTAGGAAGTTCTTTTGATGGCACCACGACAAGAACATTTTCCCGTGAAGCATCGATCGGGTTGGTGACGGTGACAATAAACTCCGCTGGAAAATCCTTCAACACGGGTTGGCTATGCGCCCGCATTAAAATGCTCAGCACGCCGACGAGGAAAAACATTTTCATTTCGTCTCTATTAATTACGAATTAATTCCAATTCCACGCTGGCCTGGATAAATGGGCCTAGCGCTTTAAGGTCGTCTGTCCGCACAGGTTCCTTGATGTAGTATTCATAACTTCCGTCGCGTACAAGGCTCCCACCGAGGCCGGCGCCGCTACATGACTTTGTCAAATGCGGAAGTCCGTCGTTATCCATAACGATGAAATTTTTAACGAGTCCGTCGAAGCCTTTCCTCGCTGCGTCGGCAAACGATTTATCGAGATATCCCATCCGCGCGCCCTTTGCAAAAGCATACACAAACATGCTGCTACCGGAGGATTCCAAATAATTGCCGGCTTGGTTTGCTTTATTCGTTACTTGAAACCACACCCCCGATCCGGCATCCTGATACTTCTTCAACGCTGTGGCAAGGCGAACAAAAATCTGCATGACCAGGTCCTTTCTGGGATGATCTTTCGGAAGGTAGTCCACAACATCAACCAGTGCCATCGCATACCATCCCATGGCACGGCTCCAGAACTCCGGCGATTGGCCTGTGAGGGGGTTTGCCCAATGTTGTTTTTTACTTTCGTCCCATCCGTGAAAAAGCAAGCCAGTTTTTGGATCGCGCGTGTGATTTTCCATCCAGACAAATTGATCGATCACATCTTCAAAATCTCTTTCCGGACCGAACATTTGCACAAACTCGGCGTAGAAGAGGTCGCCCATATAAAGGCCATCAAGCCACATCTGGTAGGGGTAGCGGTGCTTGTGCCAAAAACCGCCCTCTTTCGTGCGAGGCTGCCACGTCAGTTGTTCGCGCAACAACTGTGCTGCCTTTTTATACTTTTCATCTTTCGTCGTGCGATACAGTATCAGCAAAATACGGCCAGGCGTTACGTGGTCCATGTTGTACTCCAGGAAATCATATGTTTTGATATTGCCATCAGGTTCGATGTATTTATCCATCATTTTCCTGATGTAATCGAGATATTTTGGCTCCTTCGTTTGTGCGCCCAGCGTTTCAAACCCTTTTAATAATACAGCATGCTCATAGTTCCATGTACTCCGGCCTGTTGGTTTGGTGGTCTCTATTTTTTCTTCCGGAGGGCCGTGTGTGACGTACGGCTTCACGACCAGGGAATCAGCATGCAATTTCATAACCATTGCAGCAACCCGCTCTGCCCAAGAACGCGACTGCGTATATCCCTGCGTTGCGATACCCAGTAATATAAAAATAGAACATCTCAGCGCTGTGGAGAAAGATTTACCGTTTGAGGTGTGCATAAGAAATGGCGAGTTAATGCGCAATCGATTGCATTTTAGAAAGTTATTTTCAAATTGTCAAAATTTACTGTCCTTTTCTTTGTCAGCGCTTGCCCGGGGTAATTTGCACTTGAAATAATTGATGGTCAGACAATTATGTACCGAATCTAAAGTTTGAGCATCATGTATTTGAATTTCTATTATATTGCGCAAACGATTACGCACATTATGACTGCCAGCCGCTATGCCATTCACCCGGAGGCCTGTAAATCCTTCCAAACAGAGCAACTGCGTGAATCTTTCCTCATTGAAAAACTTTTTGAAGATAATAAGATAACGCTGGTATATACGCACTACGATCGGCTGATAGTAGGCGGTATTAAACCGGCTTCCGCGCTGGTTTTCCTAAAAACTTATGACTTTCTCAAAGCCGAATTTTTTCTTCAGCGTCGCGAAATCGGGATTATAAATGTCGGGGCGAAGGGTATCGTAACCGTTGACGGGGTTGAATTCACTTTGGATCACAAAGATGCATTATATATCGGCAAAGGAGCTAAAGAAGTAACGTTCTCTTCGACAGGATCAGACTCTGCATTGTTTTACTTTAATTCCGCCCCGGCGCATACAACCTATCCCGCCAGAAAAATTACTTTGCAGGAAGCTGAGACCGTCGAGCTTGGTGCACTGGAGACTTCCAATCAAAGAGTGATAAGAAAACTGATGGTTAACAGCGTCCTTCCCACCTGCCAGCTTCAGATGGGACTTACGGAGCTAAAGAAAGGTAGCGTTTGGAATACGATGCCGCCACACGTACACGACCGGCGTATGGAAGCTTACTTCTATTTTAACTTGCCCGACACCCATGTAGTCTGTCATTTTATGGGTGAGCCCCAGCAGACACGTCACATTTTCGTAAAAAATAATGAAGCTGTGATTTCGCCGCCGTGGTCCATTCATAGCGGCGTTGGCACCAGCAACTACTCCTTTATCTGGGGAATGGCCGGCGAAAACTTAGACTATGGTGATATGGATGCTGTCACACCATTGGAGTTACGATAGCGATTTTATGTCAATGGAACCAAGGTCATTTGATAGACGCTAACTGAAAATAATCTTGCAAGTCGTTCGACTAAGATGAAAAAGAAATACACTATACACGATATAGCAAAAAAACTAAACATTACTGCATCCACGGTTTCAAGGGCATTGAATGATCATCCCAGGATCAGCGAGGCAACTAAAAAAGCCGTGCAAAAGGCGGCGATTAAATTAAACTACCAACCGAACAACATTGCCGCAGCGTTGCGAAACGGAAAGAGTAATATCATCGGCATCATCGTGCCTACAGTGGACCGAAATTTTTTCGCATCGATCGTTCGGGGCATTGAGGAAATCGCCAACGCTTCGCGCTATAATGTGATGATTTGTCAGACGTACGATAATTACGAAAAAGAAGTGGCAACGGTTGAAGCTCTTTTAAATGCCCGCGTCGACGGCATCATTGCTTCTCACGCTAAAGAGACCAAAGATTTTGAGCATTTCCTGAAGGTGAAAGAAAAAGGAATACCGGTAATCCTCTTTGACCGGTTTAATGATGAATTGGAGGTTAGCCAGGTGGTTAGCGACGATTTTCTCGGCGCGTACAAAGCAACGGAGCACCTCATCCAGCAAGGATGCAGGCACATTGCCCATTTCACGAATATTTTGAAGATCAGCATTTACAAGGAAAGACTGCGGGGGTACGCTGAGGCATTGCAGGCTTATGGCCTTCCCTATGACGAATCGCTGGTGGTCGAAAGCAATCTGCAATTGGAGGACGGCCGTGAAAGCATGCAAAAGCTGTTGACGCTTCCTCACATGCCTGACGGTGTTTTTTCCGCCAGCGCTTATGGCGTGATGGGAGCTCTGCAGGTTTTAAAGGAAAAGGGTATAAAAGTTCCCCAGGAGGTTGCACTTATCGGATTTACAAACGAGCCGTTCTGTTCCTTTTCAGAACCCGCGCTTTCTACTGTAGATCAACATAACCTGCGAATGGGAAACGCTGCTGCGGAAATATTTTTGGAGGAGATCAGTGATGAAGAAAAAAAATTTATTCCCCAGAAAGTTGTGCTGAAGCCTGAACTTGTCATTCGGCAATCGTCGCTGCGTAAGAAATAAAAAATCACCATGTTGAAAAAACTTAATCGGAAAAATTCATCGCCGGAAAAAATGCGTCCCGTCAAAGTCCTGCAATTTGGAGAAGGAAATTTCCTGCGCGCGTTTGTTGACTGGATGGTGGACATCCTGAATGAAAAAACAGACTTTAATGGAGGCGTCGAGATTGTGCAACCAATCAATAAGGGAATGGCGCAGGCATTGAACGATCAGGATGGTCTTTATCACGTAGTGTTGAAAGGCATTCAAAACGGGAAGGTCTACTCAGAAACAAGACTGATCACGTGCGTGTCAAAAGCAACCAATCCTTATGAGCGGTTCCAGGACTACCTGACGTTAGGAGAAAACCCGGATCTCAGATTCGTAATCTCTAATACTACTGAATCTGGGATTGCGTTTAGTCCGACGGACTCCAATCCGGCTGGGGTAGCCGAAACTTTTCCTGGCAAGGTCACGCAGCTATTATTTCACCGGTTCAAACATTTTAACGGGGAAGCTTCAAAGGGTTTGATCTTTCTTCCGTGTGAGCTGATCGAGAAAAACGGAGAGACCCTGAAGAAAGCGATTCTCGATTACGCCGAGCTTTGGAAGTTGGGAACTGAGTTCATTCAATGGATCAACAACGCCAATACATTTTGTAATACTTTGGTCGATCGTATTGTGCCGGGTTTTCCGCGCGACACCATTCAGGAAATTCAGGCGACCATTGGATTTGAAGATAATCTAGTCGTGCAAGCCGAGCCTTTTCACCTTTGGGTTATCGAAGGGCCGTCGTCCGTTCAAAAGGAGCTTCCCACAGCCAAGGCTGGCCTTGATGTAAAGTTTGTAGCGGATCTATCGCCTTACAGAACCCGCAAGGTAAGGATCCTGAACGGCGCTCACACAACCCTGGTCCCGGTTGCTTACCTAGACGGCTTTAGAACGGTGAAAGAATCAATAGATGACCCAGCCATCGGTAGCTATATACGCAAAACAATCTCGGAGGAAATCATACCTACACTGGACCTTCCGGCTGCCGAGCTGAAGAAATTTGCCGACGATGTCATCGAGCGTTTTCAAAATCCTTTTATTAAACACGAATTACTGAGCATTGCGCTAAACTCTATTTCAAAATATAAAGTCAGGGTGTTGCCTTCCGTGCTGGAATATCACCGACGAACGGGAAACTTGCCTGCAAATTTATTGTACGCACTGGCAGCGCTTATCCGATTTTACAAAGGTGAATGGCATGGAAGTGAGATTCCTTTAAATGATTCAGGGGAAGTTTTAGATTTCTTTAAACAAGTCTGGCAAAAGCAAGACACCGAAGAGATCGTACAAGATGTTCTAGCCAATGAATCTTTTTGGGGACAGGATCTCAATCAGGTGAGAGGACTTGCCGACATTGTCAGCAAAGCATTGAAACAAATTGAAAAGGGTGTAAAAGTAGCGGCTGAAAAGTCCTAGTATGCCGTAGCAAAAATAACCGTCATTCCTTTTATACTTATATTCTGCATGCCGATAGCCCTTTTGGCCATTTACAGACAATTCTACTGCACAGTTATTTTGCGGTGGCGTACTGGTATTTTATAAGTTCAGAGAACCCACCGTCATCGGCGGGGCTTCATTCGTTGGCCGCCCCAACTTCTTTTGCTGCATAAAGCTTTGAGCCCATTTTGTGCCAATGTATTCGCGCAGACGGGGCGCCAGCGCCAGGGGTGTACATATTAACAATTGACTCCACGTGTTCCATAACAATGGTGACCTCGCTTTCAGCACAGCTTTCATAAAAACAAAATTTCCTGAAAAAGCATACTTCATCGCTGTGCGAAAATACTGAGGACAAATTTGGGTGTTAAAATATGCAATCAATTTTTTCCGGTTGTATTCTGCAGATAATTGCTGCAGGAGCTTTTCGTAGACTGTAATCAACTGACCATAATCGTCCCCCGTTTGAGTTAGGTAATGGGTGGCGGACTTCTGATGTTTTCTTACGAAAACAACATTTCTATCGGTTAAGATAAGGCTATCTTTTTTTGTAATTCGTCGCCACATTTCAAAATCCTGAGCAGTTTTTAAGTGGTCAACAAATCCGCCTGTCGCCTTTACTGAATCGACTTTGGCTGAAACGTTGGAGAGGTTTGCGGTGAAATTACCAAAGAGAAAGAATGCTAATTTTGATTCTGCCGGCGAAATAGTTTTAGGAAGAATCCGATAGAAAAGGCGTGCAACATTGCAGTGGTAAGGGTCGGGGTTAAAGCAGATCAAAGACACCGTCGGCTCAGCCGACTTCCATTGGTCAATAACCGCGGTTAATCCCTCGTGTTGAAAATAATCGTCAGCACACAAGATATAGGCGAGCGGGGCTCTTGCTTTGGCAAACAGAAAATTCAAATTTCCTGAGATCCCTAAGTTTTGTTCATGGTAATAAACATGGACCCTTGGATCGGTTTGCCCTGCTAAAAACTCTTTCGTTCCATCTGTCGAACCGTTATCGCCAATGAGTAACTCCCAGCCTTGAAATTCCTGTGCCAAGACAGACGATATACATTCTTTAATGTATGGCAAGCCATTCCAAACGGGCGTGATAATAGAAATAGCAGGCGCGAGCGACATATTTTTCCCCCTTTCACGACAAAAACCAGAACACCTCCAAGCACTCACCTATGAATGCGAAGCAATTCCTCCTTGCTCCGAGAACTTTGGTAATACTAACATAGTGAGGTCGTGGGAATTTTTCCATAACAACAACGAATTTTTATTCTTGTTTTCAAATTCACAACGATTCTTTGCTAGCGGAGCAACGCGGTATTCAATATAAATCCCTTTTCTCGTCGCGTTATGGCGTAATTGGCACTTGTACCACAGGTGAATATCCATTGCATACCCGAGGATGCATTACTAATAACCCTCATTGGCTCCAGGCACCGCTCAAAAATTCCTTCGAAATTCTAATGAACTCGGGTTTGCTTTTATCAGAATGCGCACCATGTGCCACATTTGGCTGAACCCACATAAAAGAATTGGGCAGATATTTTTTTGCTTTAGCCAGGCAATCTATTGGAGTGGCAACATCCTGGTCTCCGTGCACAAGAAGCGTTCGTGATTGAATGCTTTTCAATTCCTCTTCACTGATAGACACGTTATAGTTGGGCACCTGGGCTAGGATGGATTTTATTTGATCTTCGCTGGTCTGTTGTTCTCGCATCCACGGTAAATTTTCAATATTCTTGTAAGAAAGGTATTCAACAAACTCCGGAAATTCTTTTGCGTGCCACGTTCCGCACGTACCAATAGTGATCATTGATTTTATAAGGCCCGGATGTCTAAGCTCCAGCTGAAGTAAGACATCGCCACCATAACTGTATCCGATTCCATTGATGTGGTTAAGTTTCAAATATCGTATTAGGTCGTCAATCTCTTTGGCAACAGCTTGTACTGAGAATTTTTCGGTAAAAAGACTTGACTTCCCGTGGCCTCTAAGATCAACCAAATACACTTCAAAGTCACTTGCGTAATCGGAAATGTAGGGATGCCATGATTTTGACGATTGAGTGAATCCATGGCATAAAAATAATGGTTCGCCCTTACCGTAAACTTCATAATATATCTTAACTCCGTTTAACGTGACTGTTTCAGCTTTTTTCGGGGTTTGAGAAAAGCCCATCATATAACTTAGCATTATAAGAAAGGTGGCAGCCAGAAATTTCATATCTGCATATTAATCACCAGCGATCCGCACGATGACGAAGTTAATCATTTTTGATCTTAGGCGTGGATGCATGTTGATTTTTCGCAATCCCTGTTTTCCGTGACCTCGACAATTTTATCCAATACTTCGAAGGAGTGACTTATTCACAAATCTAGTTCTATTTCGAATTTATCGAGAAGTTTCTGGAACGGCCAAGAGCGCAACCTTTGCCTTTTTTCGTTTGTGGATTGGGTCAACTGGACGATTGAAAAGTACGGAGAGCCACCTTCAAATATGGCTTGGAAACGTCAAAGTTCAGTTGCTTGTAGGAAATTCAGGGAGGGAAATTTTTTATTCTGCGTATCTACACACGGTGCGTCGTCATTATTATTATGAGTCATAACATATTTGATGACAGAAACACCGAGGATGTCGCGAAGGTGACCTCCAAATTTTGAGCGGCACATGCAAGACAAATTCAACCGAGCCAGAACATCTACCCTACCATACTCATGACAACGTGTGAAATTAACGCCGGATATCGGATATCGCTTGAGAAAATACCATCATCGTTGTAACCTTCTCGAAGGCTTGTACCTAAAAATTAACAATATCAGGCTGCTGGGTCTGTCCATTTGAGAGGAAGACCCAACCCGGAATTCGGGAGGCCTGGGTAATCAATTCACAAGACCATCAGCTGGCGGGTAGGATAAACGTTAGCCTATAGGTTATCCGTGGGATGTAATTATTTTCTTCTATAAGTTCAATGTTTCTCATCTCTGGCTTGTGCAGCTATTGCAATTTTCTTGGCGTCCGTTTTTAAATTCCAATTATGATGATTATTCGTTATTGAATTAAAAGTCTTAGTGCATGGTGAGCATCGGATATTCGAAAAATCAATTATTAAAATCCGCCCTTCGCTCGCAAATGTTGAACTGTGAATTTTTTTTCCGTCTACGTCCCCTCTAATTCAACTGAAAAATGGAAATGTTGTCTCGGTTCGAAAATTATACCCTAGGTGACTGTTAATGAAAAGAATGGTTGCTAACACTAAACCTGTATTCATATTTTCACGGTTGTACTCGGCATAGAGCTTTAGAGACAAATTCACGCCAAATGGCAAGGAGGTGCCATTCCATGAGCGGGAAACGGGTCTCGAACCCGCGACCTACAGCTTGGGAAGCTGTCGCTCTACCAACTGAGCTACTCCCGCATTGACCGCCGAAGCTTTAGCGTAGGCGGTCATTGACCCCGAAGTTTTAGCGAAGGCAAGCATCGCCCGCCGTACCTTTAGCGTAACCGGTCATCAACCCCAAACCTTAATTACTTCCTGGTTCGAGGTTCGAGGTTGTCGAATACCGAGCTTCGTGATTCGTGACTAATTTAGCAAATACAACGAACTAAAATAAAAAAGGCCGTCGATCAGACAGCCTTTTTTTATTAGGGTCAGAAATCTCTAAAACAATTTTATGATATCATTTGCGAAAATAAACACCATGAGCGCCAGCAAGAAAACCATGCCTACCTTCTGCGCATTTTCCAGGAATTTATCAGAAGGTTTTCTCCTCGAAATAATCTCATAGCTGAGGAACATCACATGGCCACCATCCAAGGCTGGAATCGGAAGCAGGTTCATAAAAGCCAATACCAATGAAAGAACCCCCGTTAACGACCAAAACCTCGACCAGTCCCACTCATTGCCAAATGCCTGCATAATTCCAATGGGACCCGACAACGACTCCTTCGGAGACAAGGCTCCTGTGATCACCCTTCCAAATGCTTTAACCTGGACTGCCAATGTGGAAAATGCACGTTCCGCGCCCCGCGGTATCGACTCGGTGAAACCGTAGGTAATGGTCTTCTCGGCCTTCGCTAGAAATGGTTTGACATCGGGATAAAAGCCGATGCTTTTTTGATCCTTAAAATATTCTTTGAATGTCAGGGTCGATCCGGCCCGGGCGATCTTCAAGGTTAACGTATCGTATTTTCCAGAAACCGAATCAGACTTCATCGCCTTTATTTTGGGCGTTACCTCATCGTGATAGGCAATAGGCTCCCCGTTGATTTCCAGGATCTGATCTCCCGGTTGCAAAATTTTGGCTGCCAGCGTCCCTTTTTCAACCTCGCCCACGATGGGAGATAACCTTGGGAACAAAAAGGTGCCCGGACTGCTTTTCTTGTTGAATTTTTGAATAAAATCCGCGGGTATCGGAATATTAATAATTTGTCCGTTGCGGTCAACGGTATAACTACCATCGGTGCTCAATAAGGTGGCAGGCTTTAAAATGTCCTCATAGTATTCAAAATCCTGACCGTTGATCTTGATGATTTTGTCACCAGTCTTCAATCCCAAACTTTCGCCCACAGGCCCCACGTGATAACCGCCGCTTTCATTCACCGCATCTTTCAAGATGTAACTATCGCCGTACACGTATGTAATTCCAATAAAGATCAGAACGCCGACCACGACATTCACAACAATACCACCCAACATCACGATAAGGCGCTGCCATGCCGGCTTTGCCCTGAATTCCCAGGGCTGAGGCGGTAGTTTCATCGCCTCTGTATCGAGCGATTCATCTATCATTCCTGAGATTTTGACGTAACCGCCCAGCGGTATGGCGCTCAGCGCGTATTCGGTTTCCCCTTTTTTAAATGAAAAGATCTTGGGTGGAAAGCCGATCGAAAACTGCTCTACCCGCATTCCAAAATATTTTGCTGCCAGCAAATGGCCAAATTCATGTACTGCTACCAAAAAAGAGAGGCTCAATAAAAGCTGAGCTAACATAATCATCCAATCCATTCTTCGTTGTCGTTAATCTTTTATTCGTGTTCTAATTACCTGTATTCGCGATTTCCATCAGAAATTTCCTTATCGATTACCTGTCAATTCAACCATACCGGTCAGTTTTGAACAGATATGGGGTAACGCCTCACCCATTCCAATGCTTTGATCCTTGTCTCTTTGTCAGTATTTACGTAATCCTCGTACGTCGGGGTCTTTACATAATCCACCTTTTGGAGGCATTGTTCAACCATGGCTGACATTTCCAGGAAACCAATTCTATCACTCAAAAACTCGGCCACTGCAATTTCGTTGGCAGCGTTGAGCACGCATGGCATGTTACCTGCCATTTTAAGCGCCTCAAAAGCCAGCGCAAGATTACGAAAAGTTTCCGTATCGGGGGCCTCAAATGTCAACGCTGGGTAATCCCTGATATTAAAACGGGGAAAATCTGATTTGAAACGGGCGGGATAGGTCAATGCAAATTGAATAGGCAAACGCATGTCAGGCAAGCCAAGTTGCGCCTTTATCGAACTATCTTCAAACTGAACAAACGAGTGAACAATAGACTGGGGATGGATTGTCACCTCCACCTGATCAGCTTTTAATCCAAACAGCCATTTTGCCTCAATGACCTCCAGACCCTTATTCATCAAAGTCGCTGAATCGATGGTGATTTTGGCGCCCATATTCCAATTGGGGTGCTTCAACGCCTGCATTTTTGTGACTTTTTTCAGATCTGCGGCTTTTTTCCCTCTAAACGGACCACCCGAAGCGGTTAGGATGATCTTTTCGATTTTGTTCTGGAACTCTCCCACGATACACTGGAAAATAGCCGAATGTTCGGAGTCAACGGGATAAATGTTGACCCCTTTTTTCCTTGCTAGTTCCGTAACAAGCTCTCCCGCCACTACCAAGGTCTCCTTGTTCGCCAGGGCGATCGTTTTTCCCGCCTCAATGGCGTTGATGGTTGGTTTCAGGCCGCAATAACCCACCAGGGCCGTCAACACAAGGTCGATGGAATCCATGGTAACAATTGAGCTCAGAGCCGGTTCGCCGCTGAATACTTTTATCCCATCGTTGCTCAGCTGTTCTTTTACGAATGAATAATGCGCGTCATTCGTAATCACCACGGCGTTGGGCTTATAACGTTTTGCCTGCTCGACCAAAAGCGCCCCATTGTTCTGCGCAGTAAGCACTTCGACTTCAAAAAATTCCGGATAAGCGGCGATCACCTCCAGTGCCTGCCTTCCAATCGATCCGGTCGAGCCCAAAATGGCAATGTGTTTTTTCAAAATTCAGCGTTCGGTTGTAAAATCGATTTTCATTTCTGCCAAGTCGTCAAACGTCCCCCTGGGGAACAACTATTGTCGTATTTGTAAAATGGGTTAGTACAGGGGCTGTCCTCTGAACGGTACCTGGTATTCAAGCGTCAACAGTACTTTATGTTTTCAGATTTATCAACTCATCTGCAATCTTCCGGTCGTTCGACAGGCGGGGAACCTTGTTTTGTCCACCCAATTTCCCAAGTGATTTCATATAATCGATAAATGCGCCTTTACGCAAAGGTTGTATCCGAAGTATCCGCAAAATATTTCCTTTGATCAAGTCGTCGTAGTAAACATTCAATTTCCGCAAAGAGCCATCCAATGCCATGGAGAACGCGTCCAGATCGCGGGGAGGATTGGAAAACTCGATGAACCATTCGTGATGCGGCAGGCCTTCGGGAGGAGTTACCTGGGGCGCTACAGTAAACTCCACTAAGTCAGCCTCCGGAAATTTCTCCATGGTTGCTTTCATTGCTTTTTCCACTTCTTCGCCGATCACATGTTCGCCGAAGGCGGAAATAAAATGTTTTATCCGGCCCGTGACTACTAACCGATAGGGATTCTTGGAAACAAATTTTACAGTGTCTCCGATAGAATATCCCCACAGGCCTGCGTTGCTGTTGATAATAAGGGCATAGTTCTTATTCAACTCAACTTCTTCCAGATTAAGGCGCAATGGATCTTTCTTGAAAAATTCTTCAGCCGGGATGAACTCAAAAAATATTCCGCTATTGATCAGCAGCAGCAACCCCTGGTCTAGCTGCGAATCCTGATAAGCAATAAATCCTTCCGATGCGGGATAGGTTTCGATAGAGTCGATGCGTTTACCGATAGTATCGAACAATTTTGCACGATAAGGCTCGAAGTTTACCCCACCGTAAACAAAAAGCGAAAAATCGGGAAAGACGTCTTTGATTTTTTTTCCCGTCCGGGCCTGAATCCGATCGAAATACATTTGCGCCCAGGGCGGTATTCCGGAGATCAGCGTCATATTGGAATGAAGCGTTTCATCGATTATCCTATCTAGCTTTTCCTCCCAGTCCTCTATGCAGTTCGTTGCGTAACTTGGTTTTTGATTCGATCTCAAATATTGTGGGACGTGATGATTGACAATACCAGAAAGTCGTCCCGTTTTTATACCGGCCTTGACGCTTAACTCAGGACTCCCTGAAAGAAAAATCAAGCCTCCATCCAAAAAGGAAGCATTCCCCGTTTCATGAACGTAACTCAATAAAGCGTTTCTTGCGCTGTTGATATGATTGGGTATTGAATCTTTCGTGATGGGAATATATTTTGTACCGGAGGTGGTACCCGACGTTTTGGCCAGGTATTCCGGCTTGCCCTTCCAGAGGACATTGGCTTTGCCTGCCAGTACCTGTTCAATGTAGGGCTTCAGGTCTTCATAGTCCCGTATGGGTACATTCTTCTTAAAATCGTGATAGTTCCTGATGGATTGAAAATCGTGATCCCGGCCAAACGTTGTTGCTTTCCCTTGGGCGATCAAATGCCTGAGAATATTGTCCTGGTATCTGAAGGGTTCTAATGACCATGCCCTGGTGTTGGAAGCGATGTAAGCAGCAAAAGGTTTTGCGAGAAAGGACCGTATACCCATGACATGCAAAACTAAGAAAATTGATTCATTGCAAGCGCTTATTAAACTTCTTAGTTTTACCCGCGTTTTTAGAACAATAAAACTTTTCGACTTTCGTGTGCATCCAGGCACGTAATTACGTTTAACCAGATATGAAATCGACGCTGAAAATAATTGTCATTGGATTTATCGCCGGCTTTTGCGGGGCATTCGTGCTGTATCAGTACACCATTAAACCTTCGTTAAAAAACATCGAGGAGGAAGTGCAACTGCAACCCGTGCATTACAGCTCAGGGTCCGGACATACGTCGCCCATTTCCCCTGCGCCCGCTCACCCTGCCTCGACACTGCCCGGCGTGGATTTTAGCGATGCGGCAGCGAAGGCGACTCAAAGCGTGGTTTTTATTAACAGCATTTCGCAAGGGGCTTCTGTTACTTACTGGGACTGGTTCTTTGGCGAAGGAACCGCTGGTGGACGCACGCAAGTGAGCAGCGGCTCGGGCGTAATATTTTCATCCGACGGATTTATAGTAACGAACAACCACGTGATTGAATCTGCAGAACGCATCGAGGTCAACTACAATAAACGAATTTATACAGCCGAGCTAATTGGAACGAATCCGTCAACCGACCTCGCCGTAATCAAAATAAATGAAACTGGTTTACCTGCGATAACTTTAGGCAGCTCCAAAAACGTGCAGGTAGGTGAATGGGTTATCGCGGTGGGGAATCCATTTTCCCTGTCATCGACCGTTACGGCGGGCATAGTAAGTGCGAAAGGTCGGAGAATTGGAATCTTGCAGGACAAATTCCCGATTGAGTCATTCATACAGACCGATGCTGCAATCAATCCGGGAAATTCCGGTGGGGCTCTCGTAAACAAAAATGGAGATTTGGTGGGCATCAACTCCGCCATTCTCAGCCGGACCGGGTCTTACACCGGATATGCTTTTGCTGTGCCTGTAGACATTGCAAAAAAAGTTTTCGAGGATTTGCGCAAATATGGTGTCGTTCAACAGAGTTTTGTCGGTGGGACGGTTGTCGAATATAACTATGAAAACGCAAAAAAATACGACCTCAACACAGAAGTGAAAACCTTCGGCGGAGTGCTGCTCGAAAGTATCGAGAAAGACGGGCCCGCGATGAAGGCTGGGTTAAAACCGGGCGATATTATCACCAAACTCAACTCAACCGAAATAAACACGCAAAGCACGTTTGAAGAAGAATTAAGCTATCGTTATCCAGGCGATAAAATTACCCTCTCCTACTTGCGCGACGGGAAATTGCAAACCACATCGCTGACATTGGTTAATCTCAACGGCACGACCGAAATCATTAAGCGAAATATTTTCAGCAATGAAGCGCTGGGTGCGCAACTTGAAGCAACACAATACGGGGTTAAGGTTTTCAGAATGAAAGAAAACAGCGTGTTAAAGCGAATCGGCGTTCCAGAAAATTTCACAATTATCGCAATCAACCGCGAACGGGTTAAGGAGCCTGAGGAAGTAGTAACGTTCTTCGAAAAATTCAAAGGCCGCGGCTATTTGTACGGAATCAACAGCTCCAAGCAGCAGGTAGAGATACCGTTCATCGTCAGATAGGGTAAAAGTGAGGTGGATGAAATTTCAAGAAAGTGCTAGCGAAGGATTTGGAGGTTCACAAAATCGAACGTTAACTAACTTACCCGCATCTTTAGTTTTTTTCCAAGGTCGTCGACAGTAGCCTTGAAGTTTGAATCGGTTTTCATCATATCCTCCACCGACTCAAGGGCGTGGATCACGGTGCTGTGATCTCGGCCGCCAAAATTTTCTCCTATAAGCGCGAGCGTTAATTGCGTGTAACGCTTACAAAAATACATGGCAACCTGGCGTGGAATTACGATCTCACGTTTTTTTACCTTGCCTTTCATGGCTTCCAAGTCAACCTTGAAAGCATCAGCAACTGTTTTCTGAATAAAGTCTACACTTACATCCGATTGAATTTCTTTGATGATGTTCTTAAGGACTTCCTTCGCTAATTCGAGATCGATCTCTTTCTTCAGCAACGTTGCATGAAAGATCAGCGAATTCAATACGCCTTCCATATCACGAAGGTTCGTGTCTACGCTATAGGCAAGGTATTCTGAAACTTCAGTAGGGATCTGAATTCCATCGGCCAACATTTTCCGATTGATGATCGCCAGCTTTGTTTCAAAATCCGGTTCCTGCAAATCGGCAGTAAGACCCCATTTAAAGCGCGAAAGCAATCTTTCCTGGAAACCTTTCATATCGCGCGGCGGGCAATCGCTGGTCATGATGATTTGTTTCCCAGATTGGTGCAGCTGATTGAAAATGTGGAAAAACATTTCCTGCGTTTTCTCGCGGCCAGCCAGAAACTGTACATCATCTAATATCAGCAAGTCAACCTGCTGATAGAAATTTTGGAAATCCTGAAGCTTATGATTCTGGAGGGCGTTGAGAAACTGATTCGTAAAATCACTTTGGTCAACGTACAACACCACCTTATTCGGCATGTTATTTTTGATTTC
>DASUTP010000364.1:0-21365 GCA_036374515.1 Chryseolinea sp.
CCGCCGCTAAAGACGGAAAAAAAATAACACAGGAATTATTCAACGGAACGATTGGGTGGGTTGAATGGCAACGTCCTGGTTTCGATCTCGGATTAAAATTGCAAAAATGCCTGGAAGACAACCCCGGCATTCGCGGCATCATGCTGGGATCGCACGGCCTCTTTACCTGGGGCGATACTTCCTATGAAAGTTATATCAACACGCTGGAAGTTATTGAAACATGTTCAGAATACCTGGCCTCTAATTATGGAAAGCGCCGGCCGGTATTTGGAGGTAGCAAAATCAATTCGCTGCCAGTTGAAGAGCGCACGAAGAAGGCCGCAGCGCTGGCTCCCATTCTCAGGGGCTTTTGCTCCAGCCAGACCCGCATGGTTGGGCATTTCACCGACGATGATCGCGTTCTTGAATTTATCAATTCAAAAGACCTTGAAAAACTGGGTCCAATGGGAACAAGTTGTCCTGACCATTTTCTCCGCACAAAAATCAGTCCCATGATCCTGTCGTTAACAGCGGAAGACGATCTGGAGAACGTGGCGGCAACAAAAGAAAAGCTCCTGCCACAGTTTGAAGCCTACCGTAAGATGTACCGGGAGTATTATGAGGCATGCAAGCATTCCAACAGCCCCGCCCTAAGGGATTCGAACCCCGTGGTTATACTATACCCCGGGATCGGTATGTTCACGTTCGCGAAAGACAAGCAAACGGCAAGGGTAGCCGCAGAATTTTATGTGAACGCCATCAACGTAATGAAGGGGGCGGAAGCGATTTCAGAGTACACTTCCCTTCCGAGACAGGAAGCGTTTAACATCGAATACTGGTTGCTGGAAGAAGCAAAACTTCAGCGGATGCCAAAACCCAAACCGTTGTCAGGCAAAGTCGCATTGATCACGGGTAGCGCGGGGGGTATAGGAAAAGCAATTGCAAAGAAATTCTTAGAAGAAGGAGCTTGCGTCGTCGTCAACGATAACGATTCTTCACGACTGGAAAAATCGCAGGAAGAATTCAAGAAATATGGAAAGGATGCCGTAGCGTCCGTCGTGCTGGATGTGCTCAGTCCTAAGGACATACAACATGCATTCTCCGTCGCTGCCCTTACCTTCGGCGGCGTGGATATCATCGTGAATTGCGCCGGCCTTTCCATCTCTAAAACGCTTCAGGATCACACGGAAAAAGACTGGGATATTTTATATGACGTTTTGGTGAAAGGACAATTTCTTGTGACACAAGCCGGCGTCAGCGTCATGCGTAAGCAATCTATCGGCGGAGATGTGATCAACATCGTAAGCAAGAATTCGTTGGTGTCCGGACCCAACAATGCAGCATACGGCTCTGCCAAGGCTGCGCAACTTCATTTGAGCCGGTTGAATGCCGCAGAACTGGGCCCTGATAAAATAAGGGTTAATGTGATTAATCCCGACGCGGTTATTGCTGACAGCAAAATCTGGGAAGGCGCATGGGCAGAGGGTCGTGCAAAAGCCTATGGCGTTACCGTTGCAGAACTGCCGGGCTACTACGCGAAGCGGACATTATTAAACGAAATAATATTGCCTGATGATATCGCCAACGGGTGTTTTGCCCTTGTCGGGGGATTGTTGAACAAATCAACAGGAAACGTAATAAATGTGGATGGTGGGGTCGCAGCCGCATTCGTTCGTTAATATACCTGACCCGCAATTTCCGATATTATGCAAATCGAAAGGCACAAGCTGGACAGTCACAATGAAGTTCATTTTTCAGCCCACAAGAAAAAGTGGGAGACGCTAAAAAGTGATTTCGAGAATTCCGAAGAGATCGTAAAAAAACTGGTCGATTTTCAGATTGCCATACCGAGCTGGGCTTTGGGTACGGGGGGAACCCGGTTCGGAAGGTTTGCAGGAGGCGGAGAACCAAGAACCCTGGAAGAAAAAATAGAAGACATCGGTTTGTTGCACCAGCTCAACAGGTCGAGCGGAGCAATTTCGTTGCACATACCCTGGGATATTCCAAAAGATCCAACGGCGATCAAGGTCCTCGCGGCCCAGCATGGTTTGCGTTTTGACGCGATGAACTCGAATACATTTCAGGATCAGAAAAATCAAAATCACAGCTATAAATTCGGATCGCTTCAGCATGTCGACAAAAAAGTCCGGGACCAGGCCGTTGACCACAACCTCGAGGTAATCGAGTATGGCAAGCGGCTTGGATCGAAGTCAATAACGGTATGGCTGTCGGATGGTTCCTGCTTCCCAGGGCAATTGAATTTCAGGAATGCCTTCCAAAATACCCTGGATGGGCTGCAAAAAATATACGGCGCGTTGCCGGAAGACTGGAAGATGTTCGTTGAATACAAAGCTTTCGAGCCCAACTTCTATTCGATGACCGTGGGCGATTGGGGTCAATCGCTGCTGTATGCGCAAAAATTAGGACCGAAAGCGTTTACGCTTGTGGACCTCGGACATCACTTGCCCAATGCGAACATAGAGCAGATCGTATCACTGCTGTTGATGGAGGGAAAATTGGGCGGTTTCCATTTTAACGATTCGAAATATGGAGACGATGACCTGACGGTGGGCAGCATCAATCCGTATCAGTTATTCTTAATTTTTAATGAGTTGATCGAAGGCATGGATGCCCGTCACATGGATCACGGGACGGATATGGGCTGGATGATCGACGCTTCACACAATGTGAAAGATCCTCTGGAGGATTTATTACAATCCGTTGAAGCCATCAAGATCGCTTACGCGCAGGCATTGCTTATTGACGGCAAGTCCCTTAAAAAGGCTCAGCAGGAAAATGACGTGGCACAGGCGCAGGAGATCCTGCAGGCTGCCTATCGGACGGACGTCAGACCGCTTGTTGCCGAAGCCCGTCTGCGGGCAGGCGGTGTATACCAACCGTTAACTTTTTTCCGCGAGCTGAGAGTAAGGCAACAACTTATATCGGCTCGGGGCAAGGCAACTATTGCTACAGGTCTATAATTGCTTATCCCGAAAGAGGCCCTGCTGCTGAAATTTTTTTTCTATAAACGCTTTAAAGGCTTCCGGCCCCTTGATCTGTATTTCATCCATCAAGCCCAGCACAAACCGGCCGATACCGTCAAAATTTGAAACCGGCCCGTGGAACTGGTATCCGTTTTCCGTTCGTTCAGTATATGGAATTGATAAGGGAAATTCTTCCCGCATCAGTAAATATGCCCGCATGCCGAGATGCAATGTGACCCAGGTGTCAGCGTCACCGGTAAATCCAAAAATGTCAGTTTGATTTTTTTTATGGAGCTCTTCGTGCTGATATCTCCTGTCCACTTCAATTAATTCGCCAATGCGATCAAGCTTGAATTGCTTGCATGTTTTGTCTTGAGTGTCGAGCGCAATGATCGATTGGTAATTGTCGCCGAAATGAATGGGTTCAACTAAACGGTCCCTGATCTCGTTGCTATTCGCGGAATGGTAATTTTTAAGGACGATTTGTTTTTTGTCGCGGATTGCTTCCGCCAGCTGGTCGACGAAGTGTCCCAGGCGTGCTTTTAAAAATAATCTGGGCATGCTATCCATTTCGGAATTGAGCGATAGTTTTTTGAGCAGGCTGCTCCGCAGGGGATTGTCCTGTGCCCCCGATTGAATAAGTTTTTTTATCAGTTTGGTCTCTTCAAAAGAAAATTGAGCCTGAGAGGGATCGTCGTCGGTTGTGATAATAAAAAAGCGATTTTCAAAATCCTTTTCCAGCAGGAAGTCCACTTCCTCCAACAAATTAATATATCGGTATATAGTACGTTCGCTGGTGTCGAAACGATCTGCCAGCTGTTTGATGGTCCAATGGCCCGACTTCAATACGGCGATAATCTGGAAAAGCCGAAGCAGTTTTGCCTGCGGAATGATTGACTCGGTTTTTTTTCCTACAATTTTCTTTTTAGCTGCAGCCTTTTTTTTGACAAGTTTTGCCTTTCTAACCATGATTTAAAGTAACGATTTTAATGTTTGACACAAGCTGTCACAGGTGCAATCTACCTTGGATTCAAATACTAACGCCTATGGAAATGTTAAATCATATCGCATTACTGGTAAAATGTCCACATTGTGGCAACAAGTTTTCACCGGAAGACGCTATACAGCATGATCTGCGCGCAAAGTTCGAAAAGGAATTTGAACAAAAATTGACGGCAAATACGAAGACGTTGGCGTCTAAAATTCAACAAGAGGAACAGGCCCGGTATAAGGGCCAGTTGCAACGGCTTGAGGAAGACCGGAAGGTAAATGCACGCCGGTTAAAAGAATGGGAAGAGCAATCTGTCACCCTTCAGGAGCGTGAACGGAAGCTGATGGACCGGGAAGAGCGCATTGAGCACGAAATGAAAAAAAGGCTTCTGGAACGGGAAAAAGCCATTAAGGAATACGCCGAGAAAAATGCGCTTGAAAAAGCATTGCTGGAAGTTAGAGAACGGGAAGCAAAACTTGAACGCGATCGCGAAGCGCTGGAGCTGATCCTTAAAAAACGTGCGCATGAGGCGGCCGACAAGGCACGAGAGGAAGAGCGCATGAAAAATGCCGAACTGCAAAAGAAACTTGACGATCAGGCGCGCCTGATCAACGAGATGAAACGCCGAACGGAACAAGGCAGCATGCAGATGCAAGGAGAGGTACAGGAGATCGCCATCGAAGAGTACCTGAAATCATCATTCCCCCGCGATGTAATCGAAGAGATCACGAAAGGTAAACGCGGTGCGGATTGCGTGCACATTGTTCGCGATAACTATGACAATGAATGTGGCAGGATTCTCTATGAAAGCAAGCGCACCAAACATTTCAGTTTTGAATGGATTGCAAAATTGAAAGACGATATGCGTCTGAAGCAGGCAGACCTCGCAGTCATTGTAACGGAAGCATTGCCGGAGGGTAAAACACGCTTTTGCGAAATGGAAGGTGTGTGGATCTGCAGCTTCAACGAATTCAAAGCGCTGTCGCATTTGTTCCGACATAACCTTTCGCGCATTGGGGAGGTATTGGCGGCACAGGAAAATAAGGGTGAAAAGATGAATCTCATTTACGGGTACGTTACGGGAAATGAATTCAAGCAAAAGCTCGAGGCTGCGTTCGAGTCATATCACGATATGCAGGAAGATCTTCAAAAAGAGAAGGTTTTGTTTACCAGCCAGTGGGCCAAACGTGAAAAAAAGTTACTTAAAGCGATGGAAAATCTGGTTTGCTTATATGGCGACGTTCGGGGAATCGCCGGCGGTGCAGTCCAGGAAATAAAGGCGCTGGAATTCCCGGAAATTAAATTACTGATGGAAAATTAGTTGGCTGTTTTTGCGATAAGCAGGGCAACCCAAGTTGCCCTTTGCTTTTTATACTCTTTACAAAATTTTCGGGGTTGCTCTCGATTTTCCCTTGTCATTTTTAATCCTTGCTTCGCGTAAAAATGAATGCAGGCACCGGCCGCTTAAACCCGCCAACATCAAATCAGTCAGCAGCCTCATCGTTGTTGGATGTTATGGGTACATCGACAAGTGAAGGGTTATGCATTCGCCAAACTCCTGTCAAGGTGGACATATCCGCCATCGACGTGAATCAACTGGCCAGTGGTATGGCTGGATCTTTCTGACAATAAGAATGCTGCCATATTAGCGATCTCCTCTGCCGTGGTCATTCTGTTTCCCAAGGGTATCTTGGATTCAATCTCCGCCAGTTTCCCTTTCGGATCCGGCAATGTCTGAATCCATTTCTCATACAGGGGTGTCCAGCATTCTGCCACGATAATTGCATTTACACGGATTCCATATTTAAGCAATTCAACAGCCCATTCACGGGTTAATCCGTTGCGGCCTCCGTTTGCAGCTGCGTATGCCGAGGTTCCGCCCTGACCGGTTTCGGCTGTCTTCGATCCGATATTGACGATCGATCCCTGCGATTTTTTTAGTGACGGCAATACGTGATGCGCCATCAAATAATAATGAACTACATTTTTATGAAGGGAGGCCATGAACATTTCGTAGTTACCTTTTTCCAATCCGACACCATCGTTTACTCCGGCATTGTTCACAAGACCCTCGATCCTTCCGAACTCCTTTAATATAGTCTGAACGGCTTTTTCGGATGCCGATGGATTCGTTAATTCGGCCTCCACCTGAAATGCCTTACCACCCTGGGCCTCTACGTCCTTGACTACTTTTTTATTGTCGCTTTCGCTCCGACCTACTATAACAGGAATTGCACCTTCCGAGGCAAGAACTTTAACGATACCTTCACCAATTCCCTTGGCGCCACCGGTAACGACAATTACCTTATCTTTCAAATTTAAATCCATGTTATTTGATTATAGGTTGTAAAATCTGATTGCGTTTTTTCCAAAAATCAGCTCCTGTTCGTGCGGGCTAAAGCTGGAAAAATAGTCCTTTACAAGTCCAAGTACCTGCTCATAGGAAGCTGCGACCAGGCAGACGGGCCAATCGCTTCCATACATTAACCTCGCTGAGCCAAACGATGCAGAGATCACATCGAGGTAAGGAAAAAAATCTTCATTTGTCCAGTTCGCCCAGTTCGCCTCCGTGACGAGACCGGAAACTTTACAATAAACATTTTCAAAGGAAGCCAGTGCTTCGATATCTCTCTTCCAGCCATCAATCTTTTTGTCCTTGATGTACGGTTTGGCAATATGATCGAGCACAAAGGGCTGATCGGGAAAAGCTCTGACAAATTCTATGGTGTGTTGCAACTGATCGGGAAAGATAAGTATGTCGTACGTGTAACCAAAGTCTCTTAATTTTCCAATACCTCTCTTAAAGTTCGGCCGCAGCATAAAATCCCGTTGACGCTCTCCTTGCAGCACATGACGGAAGCCTTTGAGTTTCTTAAACTCTTTATAATATTCCAGGTGCTCGGTCAGATTATCGGCCTGCAGATCGACCCAACCAACAACACCCTTCACGAAATCGTGCTGCAGCGCATTCGCCAGTTGAAATATGTTTTCCTCCTTAGATTGATCCGACTGGACTATGATAGAGCCATCCACCTTATTATCATGCAAGACTGGCTTGAAGTCTTCTGGTAAAAAATTTCTTTGGATTATTGCCATGTCATCGGTAATCCAGCTATCCCGCGTTTCGTTGTATTTCCAGAAATGTTGGTGTGCATCGATGCGCATCTCAAACTTTTTTTAGCTCATAAATCAGATCCATCAGCCGCCACTTCTCCCCAGGCTTTGACCCCGGCAAGGGTTGCTGAAATTTCCACATCAGCGCCTCCCACTCCTGAACCTTGGGATTTGCTTCATCCATTGCCGCCTTGCGTTCAAATGTAAACGATTCATCCACTTCCAAAATCATAAACATCCGGTTATCGACTCTGTAAATTTCCAGATTGATCACGCCCGAATCAAGAATATTTTTTTCGTTCTCCGGCCATACCCTGCTGTGCCAATGCTCATATTCAGCGATCAGAGCAGCATCATTTTTTAAATCCAGTGCCAGACAATAACGTCTCATTTTCGAAGTTGCTTCTTTAGATGGTTAAATATCCATAAAATATTTGATCTGTATTGTCGGGCTTTCATTTTTGACGAAGTTCATTTTGTAAATTCGCGGCAACTTTCATATGGGCAAAAATACTTTTTTCCGGAAGGCGGTCTTAAAAATCAAAAAGGTCTTAATTCTCCTTTTTATTGCTCAGCTGATTTACATCATCCTGCTAAAATGGATTGATCCGCCGATAACCATAACACAACTCGTGAGCGTCTTAGAAGGCAATGGACTAAAGCGGGACTATGTGTCAATCGAAGATATTTCTTTAAACGCACGGCTTGCCATTATCGCATCTGAAGATCAGCTTTTTCCGGACCACAATGGTTTCGACGTCAAAAGTATTGAAAAAGTGATTACCCAAGGATCCAAAAATTCGGGACGGCTGCGGGGCGCCTCTACCATCAGTCAGCAGGTTGCAAAGAATGTCTTTCTTTGGCAGGGCAGGAGTTGGATCCGCAAAGGCATAGAGGCGTATTTTACTTTCATGATTGAGAAAATCTGGGGCAAAAAACGCATTCTCGAAATATATCTCAACGTGTCAGAAATGGGCAGGGGGGTTTTTGGCATCGAAGCAGCGGCACAGAAATACTTCAGTAAATCCGCGCGAAAATTATCACGAAGGGAATCGGCCATGATCGCCGCGTGTCTTCCGAACCCAAAAAAATACGCAGTGAAACCGCCTTCACGGTACGTTAGCCAACGGTACCCCTGGATTTTAAGGCAAATGAATAACTTGCAGGGCGATCCTGATATCAAACTCCTGGTGGAGGATGAAAACGAGGCTCAACTTTAAGCTGGAGGACGCGCATTGTTTAAATTAAACCCCACCTCCAGCGCTGGCAGCGGTAGCGTCTAAATGAAATTGCACTTCCCGTTAGGGCTGCAAACTACTTCGTTAAAATTGCGAGATCAAAACTTTGTGAACCTTCTTGCAAAGACGGCATAGATATGCTTGCAGGTGAAAACCTTACTGAGTTGCCCAATCCCAATCTTTATCCGGCTTCCAAATCAAAATGGTTGTTTAATTTGATCGCTGCCTTTACTTTTAACACTTTAACCACACAATACATGAAATACCTTCTGATTTTGTTCTGCGCGCTGATGATGACGGCCTGGATGCCCGCACCCAAGCGGGAATATTATGAAATAAAAGTTTACAACCTGACATCTAAAGCCCAGGAAGAAAAAGTCGAACGGTTCCTAAAAGATGCCTACCTTCCAGCGCTTCATCGCGCCGGCATTCCCACAGTCGGAGTATTTAAACCTGTAGAAGCTGACACGGTCAACTTTGGAAAAAAAATATTCGTGTTAATCCCTTATACGTCCCTGGACCAATTTGGAAAACTTGCTGAAACGTTGTCGAAGGACAAACAGTTCGAAACTAAGGGCGCAGAGTACGTTAATGCTCCTTATAACGATCTCCCTTACGCCCGGCTGGAGTCTATCCTGCTATACGCATTTTCAGGCATGCCCCAACTGGAGGTTCCAAAACACACAACACCAGTCAGTGAGCGGATCTACGAGTTAAGAAGCTATGAGGGGCATACTGAAAAAATTTTCAGGAACAAGGTCAAGATGTTTAACGACGGCGACGAAGTTGGTTTATTCAAACGACTTGGCTTCAATGCCGTCTTTTACGGCGAGGTGATTGCCGGCAGCCGCATGCCCAACCTGATGTATATGACTACGTTTCCCAATAAGGCCTCCCGCGACGAACATTGGAAAGCTTTTTCTGCAGATCCACAATGGGTAAGTCTGAAATCGATGGGGGAATATCAGAACAACGTGTCCAAGATCGACATTTACTTCCTGCATCCGACGGATTATTCGGACCTCTAGCAAAGAAACAAACGGTTACAAAGCAAACGGTCTTGCACGGACCGGTTTGTTTGAATTTGGCTCGGACGGAAATCGTTATATTGTTCTCATGTCCTATCTACCTGTGAAGGCTGTCTCTTTATTAATTGGTCTGCTTTTCATGTTCAGTTCTTGTGAAAAGAAACCTGAAGAAAAAACCGTCGCAGGTTTGCATTCGCTGAAATATTCAATTGTCGGAACGCTTCCGCACGACCAAAAGGCGTTTACGGAAGGACTTGTTATTCATCACGATAAAATTCTCGAAGGAACCGGGCAGTACAATCAATCATGGCTTGCCGAAATAGATCCAAACACAAGTGGAGCGGAAAAAAAAGTAATATTGGATGGGCAGTATTTCGGAGAAGGAGTAACAGTATTAAATGAAAAAATCTACCAGCTCACCTATCGGGAAAAAGTAGGCTTCATTTACCAATCCACCGACTATAAGAAGCTCGGGGAGTTTAGGTATTCCACCGAAGGGTGGGGAATTACTCATGATGGCAAAAACCTGATCATGAGTGATGGCACGGACAAACTTTACTTTCTCGACACCATCAACTTTGAAGTAATCCGTACCCTTCCCGTCACTGATCCATCGGGCGCAAGGTTAAAAAATCTGAATGAACTGGAATATGTAAATCAATACATTTTTGCAAACGTATATGAGACTCCCTTGATCGTGAAAATCGATCCAATTAGTGGAAAGGTTGTCGGCGAGTTGGACTTATCGACGATAACCTCGGAAATAACGCGAATGTATCCGGGTGCATACGAACTCAACGGAATCGCCTACGATAAGAAGTTGAACGCTTTGCTGGTGACCGGAAAATTCTGGCCAAAATATTATCTTATCAGGATTTATTAAGTTCTCCTCCCTACTAACATTAAACCAGAAACCGCGTTATATCGGCACCATTTATGTTGGTGATCTCTAATTATTTTTATTTCTTTCGAAGATTAAATTTTGAATTTAAATGCGGTTTTTAGTCACCTTGACGGTCATAGCTCTTATCGTTGGCGCCTGCGGCGATAAACCAAACAATGAGGTCGGAGGGCCCGTCGACTCTTTGGCACTAAAATATTCTGTCGTTAGTACGCTACCGCACAATGCTGAAGCTTACACGCAAGGTCTTGTTATCTACGAAAATAAGGTCTTGGAAAGCACCGGACAAAAGGGACATTCTTGGATCGCGGAAGTAAATCCAGGATCGGGTCAACACGAAAAGAAGGTGACGCTTGACAGCCGTTATTTCGGAGAAGGAATAACCGTTTTAAACGACAAGCTCTATCAGCTGACCTGGGAGGAAAAGACTGGCTTTATCTACGACGCTAAGTCTTATAAAAAGATTGGCGAATTCAAGTATAATACCCCTGGCTGGGGCCTCACCCATGACAACAAAAATCTGATCATGAGCGACGGGACAGACAAGTTGTACTTTCTGGATACCACAAATCTTCAGGTAGTACGAACGGTAACCGTTTCCGATCCGGCCGGTACAAAAGTTAAAAGTATCAACGAACTGGAATATGTCGATGGTCATGTATTTGCCAACGTTTATGAAACGGCGCTGATCCTGAAAATCGATCCTGCGAATGGCAAAATTGTTGGTCGCCTGGACCTGTCTCCCATCGCCAATGAGATCAAAAGAATGTATCCCAATACCGACGTGTTGAATGGCATTGCCTATGATAAAAATTCAAAGGCTCTCCTTGTCACGGGCAAGCTCTGGCCAAAGTCTTATTTGATAAAGCTGAACTGATTTCGCTTGATGAGTATTAGATTCGGGCAACCTGCCCTTATCGTCCCAGGTCCTGGCTGAAGCAACTCCGGTGCCTGCGTCACCATCCTTCTACGGCAGGATTCACTGATAAACATACCTAGGCTTCCTGAAGCCGCCGTACGGCAACTTGTTTAAATATGTAGCCCAGGAGTATGCCAAACGTTGCAAAACCCAAAACGATAAACAAAATGTTTTCTTCAAAAACGGAAGTTTTGAGGTTAAGAAATCTTCCCACAAAGTATCCGGCCGTACCTACTGTTGTAGCCCACACGAGGCCACCCGCCACGCTGTAAAAAAGGTAATGTATTGGTCTTATGTGGCTCATTCCGATTACGATGGGAATAATAACGCGAAAGCCATACAAGAAACGATACGTGAAAAGTATTTGCGTTTGATGTCTTCGGAAAAGACTGCGGATCGGCTCGACTTTAGCCGCAAGCTTGGGCCGGCGGTCCAGAAAATATTTACCATTCAGCCTTCCAATCAGGTAATAAATCCAGTCGCTGATAAAGGAGCCTGCAAACCCCACGATAACTGTGGGAAACGCGTCAAAAATGCCTTGATGAATTAAAGCAGAAGCTACGAGGATGGCAGTTTCACCTTCAAAAAAAGTTCCTACGAGCAATGCCAGGTATCCATATTGTTCCAGGAAGGTTTCCAAAAGTAAGCGGTTAAGTTTTCGAACTAAGAATATGCGCGTGCTGGTTTAATACCCAAACGGCGCTTCCAATAAACACCTAACACGCTAAGGAGTTTTCAATTCGGTGGAATTGGTGGGTAGTCCAGACGGCAGAAATTGTCATAGCCGATAAGCATTAGCGCATCTCCCGCATTGATTACCGGGATATTATTTAATCCGATTACATATCCCGATTCTGCCGAATGTATATTTTCTTTGAACTCACCAAACGGATCTGTTATTGTGCCGACCCAATCACCCTTAAAGACGCGCTGCCCACATTGGACAGTGGGCTGAAACAGACCTGCATGTTTTGCCCGTACCCACGAGGTACTCCAGATCATCTTATTTTCCTCTTTGGGCTCTGGCGCCGTGTCAATCATACCAAGATGTTTCATTAACCGCAGCGTACCTGCGATCCCCTCTTCTATAGCCTGCTGGTCAAAACGGAGTGACTCGCCCCCTTCATATACGATTACGTGTTTTCCTTTTCGCGCAGCTTCTTTTCGAAGCGAATTCGGGCGAAAGGGAGCATCGATCGTAAAGGGCGCACAGAATGCCTGCGCCAGCTCCATATTCGTCGGGTCCTTTAACACCGAGCGTACCTGGGGATAATTCGTGCGCATAGCCCCACCGGTATGAAAATCGACACCGTAGTCGATGAAAGGAATCACTTCGCGCATCAGGTTATAGGCTACACGGCTTGCCAGAGATCCCGATCTGTTGCCCGGAAAGGAGCGATTAATATCCTTTCCATCCGGCACGTCACGCGAATAATTGAGAAACCCATAAAGATTTACAATAGGCATGCAAACTGTGACGCCTCGTTTTGGTTTGTGCAACCCACTGTCAAGAATTCGTCGCACGATCTCCATTCCATTTATTTCGTCGCCATGCATACCTGCAGTTAAGGCAAGCACAGGTCCATCTTCAATACCCCTGGACACATAGATGGGGGTTTCTATTATAGTATGGGAAGGAAGCCTGGCGATGTTGATATTAATCTCCGTGAATTCCCCCGGCTGAATCTGATGACCGGCTATAGAAACTTGTTTCAATTAGAGGTTTTTAGTTCTGTTCGGTTCGAATACAATCAAATGTTGCTTGTTTAAAAAGCAATTTAAACCGAAAGATCAATACTCAAAAAGACTATTATGCATTGATTTTGTCTTTTTGGATCTTTTTCTTGCCCGCATGTTTTTCGAGAAACTGAAAAATTTTTCCTGCGATATCCACTTTTGTCGCACCCTCTATTCCTTCCAGTCCCGGACTTGAGTTAACCTCCAATATCAAAGGGCCCCGGTTGGAAGGAAGCATGTCCACCCCCGCCACTGCAAGTCCCATTTTTCTCGCGGCCATGATGGCCGCTGCTTTTTCATTCTTTGTGAGTTTTACAACTTTTGCGATACCCCCGCGATGGAGGTTCGATCTAAACTCGCCTTCACGTGCCTGTCGCCTCATCGCCCCCACTACCTCTCCATTTACTACAAACGCTCGCAAGTCGGCTCCTTTAGCTTCTTTGATAAATTCCTGAACAATAATCCGGGCATGCAGACCGTGAAAAGCTTCAATCACAGATTTTGCTGCTTTCTTATTTTCCGCAAGCACTACACCAAGGCCCTGCGTACCTTCCAGCAACTTGATTATTACGGGAGCACCGCCAACCGCCTCTACAATGCCCTCTGTTTCCCGTGAATAATCCATAAATATAGTCTTCGGCAACCCAAGGCCTGCACGCGAGAGGATCTGAAGGCTTCTTAATTTGTCGCGGGATCGAATTAATGCTTGCGATTCGACTGCGGTAAATACTTTCATCATTTCAAACTGGCGCACAACGGCAGCACCATAGAAAGTGACCGACGCGCCAATCCGCGGAATAATTGCATCAAAATAATCGAGCCGTTTTCCCTGATAAAGGACAACAGGATTTTTTTTCTCGATAAAAAGAACGCATTTCATGTGATCGATCACTTCGACCTTATGACCGCGTGCCTCCCCTGCCTCCCTCAGACGACGGGTAGAATAAAGTTTTGGGTTCCTCGATAAGATAGCAACGCGCATGAAAGATGGTCGTTAAGAGATTAAGAATGTTTTTTGCGAAGACCTACACGTTGTCTGCGCTTCTGTTTGTAGGAAAGGTTTTTTTTCTTCACATCGATCAGAAAGCGATCCCGTAGAATTTTTCGGCCGATTAAGATCGGAAATTTAAGGGAACCGCGATTACAAAGCGAAAATTCCGTAGTTATTTCCTCGTTAAAGATTTTTAGGGTAGTTGAAATGACAAACCTTCGCTCGATTTCGCCGAACGAATTTTTGATGTCCCGTAAGGCAAATTCAGCAAATTTTAGTTTTGTTCCTGTAAATTCCGAATGTTCTTCATCCAATAAAATAAATTCGAGTATCCCATCAACGATGTGGACGTGATGGCAATGCAAACTAGAGGTATAGGCACCTGTGTCAATTTTCGCATGTATGTCAAATAATCCCAACGCAGGCAAATCCACCCGATCATAACGACCTAAAATATCCATAGCATGTAAAGCGATGTGAATATCTGTAAAATAAGAAAGTCCTGCTAGTGAGCAGGACTCTATAATTTAAACATCAAATGAGTTTAATAGTTTAAACTAATTTTCAAGCTTTCACTTTAAACGCTACGGCAGTATTTTCCCATTTTAGCTGAACCTCATCTTTACCCAGCGCAATATTAAATGTTTCGACAAAGCTCGGCGCTTTTGTTGGTTTTACCTTTACGCGAAGTAAATCGTCTTTCTCGTTATACTTATAAGCGCCCCATTGTTTTGCTTCCTTATTCAGGATGATGGTCCATTCATTTTCCCCCGGTATTGTAAAGAGTGAATATTTACCGGCGGGTACATCTTTGCCTTCCACTTTTACGGGTTTGTCAAACTCAATGGTTGTTGCTTCGTTAGCACCCGTTCTCCAAACCTGGCCATAAGGTTCTTTTCCGCCCAACATCTTCCTGCCACGCGCCGAGGGCTGGCAATAAACTATTTTGACATTGGCCGCGCCAATTTTTCCTTCAACAGTTGCCGAAGGACTCAGTGGTTTGTCTTGGGCAAAGGCGGTAAGAACTGTGGCGAACGCCATCATTAAAAAAGTAATTCTTTTCATATTTTATTCGTTTTTGGATTAAGTAAAGGATTATACGTGAAAATGCCCCGAGTAGTCGGGGCATTCTCATCCTATTATATAACAACCTGTAAACTAAGTTAAGAACGGCTTAAATTCGATTTTGGTTTATTCTGTCGCCGATTTTTTCAAAAAAATTCACCCATCCGAAACCAGGTCCCAGCATTTTCCCGCTGGGAGAAAAAAAGTTGGAACATAGGGTGAGCTGACTGTAATTATTCTATAAATCAGCTATTTACCAAACGGGTTCAGCGTCGACAAAGCGCGTTTCCCCCCTCCCATTTTATTCATGGTCTTCATCAGCTTTCGCATATCGCTGAATTGCTTCAGCAGCTGATTTACCTGCTGAATGGAGGTTCCACTACCCACGGCAATGCGGTTCTTGCGACTGCCATTGATAATATCCGGATTTTCACGCTCCTGCAGCGTCATTGCGCGGATGATGGCCTCCACCGGTTTAAAGGAATTGTCGTCAATATTGATGTCCTTCATCGCCTTGCCCATTCCCGGTATCATTCCCAGAAGGTCCTTCATGTTACCCATCTTTTTTACCTGTTCGAGCTGGGTGAGAAAATCATTGAAGTCAAACTGATTCTTCCGAAGTTTCTTGTTCAGTCGCGCAGCCTCTTCTTCATCAAATACCTCCTGCGCCTTTTCCACCAGCGAGACCACATCGCCCATGCCCAGTATCCGGCTCGCCATACGATCGGGATAAAAGCGATCAATGGCTTCCATTTTTTCACCCAAGCTCATAAACTTGATGGGCTTCTCCACGACACGGCGGATTGACAACGCCGCGCCTCCCCGAGTGTCACCATCCAGTTTAGTGAGCACTACTCCATCAAAGTTTAACCGGTCATTAAAAACCTTTGCAGTGTTTACCGCATCCTGACCCGTCATCGCATCCACAACAAATAATGTTTCGGACGGATTGAGTGCCTTCTTCAGGTTCGCGATTTCATTCATCATAGCGTCATCCACAGCCAGACGTCCGGCGGTATCGACGATTACGACGCGGTGATTATTCTTTTTGGCGTGCTCGATGGCAGCCCTGGCAATCTTAACCGCATCCTTATTTTCAGGCTCCGCATAAACCTCCACACCAACTTGCTCTCCCAGCACCTTTAACTGATCGATGGCGGCAGGGCGATAAATGTCACAAGCGGTCAGCAGTACTGAGCGTCCCTGCTTTTTCAGGTAATTGGCAAGCTTTCCTGAAAAAGTGGTTTTACCAGAACCCTGGAGACCCGCGATGAGAATAATGGCGGGGCTTCCTTCGATGTTAATGTCCTCGCTGTGACCGCCCATTAACGACGTAAGCTCATCGTTGGTGATCTTCACCAACAGCTGCCCGGGGGAGATAGCCGTGAGCACATTCTGACCCATCGCCTTTTCCTTGATGTCGTCCGTAACTTCCTTGGCAACCTTGTAGTTAACGTCCGCGTCTATCAAAGCTTTCCGGATTTCCTTCGCCGTGGTGGCAACGTTGATCTCGGTTATGTTTCCCTGACCCTTCAATGTCTGAAAGGCCTTCTCCAACTTTATACTTAAATTATCGAACATGATCTTTAGTTTACATTGACCGAATCGTGACTGACTCAGAGGCGGCAAAGTTAAGCCGCCAGAGGCTAAACAAAAAATGGAATAACTTCGTCCGACATTCGTTTTTTAATAAGGGCATAAGTGGCTCCAAATGCTTCATCCTCAGTGGTTTTTCCATCCAAAAGCATCACGACCTTCTGCACCCCCAACGACGCCGTTTGATCCGAAGACAATTCATTTTTGCCAACGATGACCACCAGGGGCTTATGGAATTTGCGCGCCAAGTCAGCTAATCCTTTTACCACTTTACCGGAGAGGGTTTGCTCATCCATTTTACCTTCGCCGGAAATAATGAGATCGCTCCCTTCGACCAAAGATTCTAACCCTATAAAATCGGTGATAAATCGGATGCCCGACTGAAAGCGGATATTGAAAAAAATTTTCGCTCCCCCGCCTAACCCTCCGCCAGCTCCTGCGCCTGGAAAATTTATGTCAAGGTCAAACTGTTGTTTCACCACGGAAGCAAAATTTACCAAGCCTTCGTCCAGGAACCTTACAACCTCCGGGCTAGCTCCCTTTTGCGGTCCAAAAACATAGGCAGCCCCATTTACGCCATAAAAGGGGTTGCTTACGTCGCAGATCGCTGTTACAGACACATCTTTGATTCGTGGATGTAAACCACTGATGTCGATCGACCGGATGCTTTTCAAATTTTGCCCAATTGGCTTTAACTGATTGCCTGTCGCGTCGTAAAATTTTGCTCCCAGCGCTTCACCCATTCCAATACCCGCATCGTTGGTACCGCTGCCACCCACGCCCATGATAATGGATTGAACTCCCCGATCGAGGGCCGCGGCGATTAGCTGCCCCGTGCCAAATGTCGTCCCCAACAGGGCATTCCGTTCTTCGGATCTCAGGCGCTGAAGCCCCGATACATTTGCCATTTCAACAAATGCAGTCTTTCCATCACCGGAGATCCCAAATTCTCCCTTGACCTTGCGGAAAAACGGGTCAAGGGCCTCCATCGTAATTTTTTTTCCGTTGCTGAACTGGGTAAGCATATCACAGGTACCCTCTCCACCGTCGGCCATCGGGATTGACTTCAGCTCGACTTGTTTCCCGGATTCGTGCAAAGCTTCTTCGATCGCCTGACAAACTTTGATAGCATCCAGCGACCCTTTGAATTTGTCAGGTGCGACTAAAACTTTCATATAAAATAAAGCACTAATATTTGCACCGCGCGAAAGCTCAGAATCACATAGCTCATAACAAATTTCGAAACGGAAAGTACGAAAAGATCTCACCTGCGTGGAAGGTAGTTTTTTGGGGAGGCAGTTCCAGAAACCCTGTAACATTCTTCAGGTTAACAAAATCGCCGGAGCCCCCTCCTGGGTCGGGGTACGCTAACAATTTCCCTTCCTCGCTTACCGTCTTCACTTGCAGGAAGTAGGTAAGACTGGGTGCAAAAGAAAAAGTTTCAGCCAGCTCGGCTGTCAAGTTCCCCTGGTCTACCTGAAAGCTCTTCAGGAACCAAGGTCTGATGTACCGGTAAAAGCACATGTATGTCGAAACGGGGTTTCCCGGCAATGCGAAAACCGTTTTTGATCCATCTGCTGATCGCCCGAACCAGAACGGTTTACCAGGCCGCTGGTTCACATGATGAAACAGTTTTTTTACTCCCAGCGCCTCCAGCACTTTGGGAATAAAGTCAAACTTCCCCTTCGAAACTCCTCCTGAAAGGATCACCACATCGTGGTCGCTCAGCACCTTTTCGAGCGACTTTAACAAGACAGGCTTTTCATCTGGAAAATGAAAATGATTGGCATTCCAGTTAAGCGATTGCATGCCGGCCTCTATCGCGTAGGTATTTGATCTTCTGATCTGATGAGGCAAGGGGAACTGCCCAACGTCTACCAATTCATCGCCGCTGGATATTATTGCCGTGGCAGGCAACGAAAATACGCGTACGTCAACCTTACCGACGGAGGCAAGCAGGGCTACTTCAGATGGTGCAAGAAGCATCCCTGGCTGTAGCAAAAGGTCGCCTTGCCTGCAGTCGATGCCTTTCCGGCTTACATTCTGATACGCATTGACTGTCTCGTTCAGTACACGAGCCACGTTGTCTTTGATTTCGAGATCTTCGTACCGGATAACTGTATCTGTTCCCTCCGGCAGAATGGCTCCCGTCATCACCTCAACACAATTGTTTTTGCGTTGCAATTTCTTCTGAGGGCTTCCGGCAGCATGGATAAATTCTACCGGGAATTCGTTTTGTCCATTCTTCAGGACCTCAAACTGAATTGCAACGCCATCCATCGACACCCTGTCAAATGGGGGAAAATCCCTGTCTGCGCTGATTTTTTCTCCCAATACACGATTGAAGGCGCGTTGCAACGGCACGGTTTCAATCCCAGGTTTCAAAAGATTGGAAAATATAATATCAGATGCTTCGCTAACACTCACCATGTATTTTATTTTAATTTACGCTTTGCAATCCGTTCAATGGATGCAAACCCGGAGGCGATTAAAGTATGAGTAAAAAACAATTTACGCACATTTCCAAGGATGGAAATCCCCAAATGGTAAATGTTTCTGAAAAACAAATTACCCTTCGAAAAGCTCGCGCTCAGGCAATTGTAGAAGTAAGCGATGAAATTCTCAGCAAGATTCAAAACAACGAACTGATCACGAAGAAGGGGCCAGTTTTCCAGACGGCAATCATTGCCGGCGTGATGGCAGCGAAGAAAACATCCGATCTTATTCCTTTTTGTCATCCATTGGGTCTAGAAGACTGCCAGATAAAAGTCAGCGTAGTCGCGGGAAAAATCGTAATCGATTCAGAAGCAGTGGTTACAGGCAAAACCGGAGTCGAGATGGAAGCGCTCACGGCTGCGTCTGTTGCTGCGCTTACGATTTATGATATGTGTAAAGCGCTTTCTCATAACATCATTATTCGGGAAATAAAGCTGATGGAAAAATCCGGGGGGAAAAAAGATTTTAAACGCAAACTGGCATGACACTCCGCAGGAGATTATACCTGATTCTAACTCCGGATGAAAGAGGCGGAATTATCGAAAGAATATTTGAGGCTGTCCTTATCCTGACAATCATCTTAAATATTGTGGCCATCGTCATGGATTCGATCCCCCACCTTCATGAACAATACCAGGTAATTTTTGACAACTTTGAAATTTACTCGTTGATATTTTTCACCATCGAATACGTGGCAAGAATATATTCCATCGTGGAAGACCGAAGGTTTTCAGATCCAATAAAAGGCAGGATTAAATACGCGCTCAGTCCCATTGCATTGATAGACTTATTTGCATTGCTTCCCTTCTATTTGCGTTTCCTGACCCTCGACCTTCGGTTCTTGAGAATTTTCAGGCTCATGGCCTTGTTTCGTATGTTCAAGATCGCACGCTATCTCTATGCGTTGAGCATATTCCGCCGTGTGCTTAAGCAAAGAAAGGAACAACTGGTGCTGAGCTTTATTTTTATCCTATTTATTCTCGTTGTAATATCGTTCGTCATGTTCTATGTTGAAAATGAAGCTCAACCGGATAAGTTCAGCAGTATACCCGCGACGATGTGGTGGGGAATCGCGACATTGACAACGGTAGGGTACGGCGACATTGTGCCCGTCACTGTATGGGGAAAATTCCTCGGAGGTCTTTTTGCCATCGTTGGTGTAGGACTCCTGGCGCTTCCGGCAGGTATATTGTCTTCCGGTTTCTTCGAGATGCTTCACACGAAAGGAAGCGGCCAAAAAGCTGCAAAAGTATGCCCGCATTGCGGGAAAGAAATTCACGACTGACATGAAACACACAACGTCCCCCACATTGAACGGACTGATCCTGGCCGGCGGCAAAAGCTTAAGAATGGGTCAGGACAAAAGTCTTATCGAATATCACAATGTCTCCCAACGCGAGTATTTGTTTGCAATGCTGAAAAATTTTTGCACTTCCGTATTTACTTCCTGCAAGAATAATCAATCTGTACCCGCACACCTCAATCCGCTTTTTGATCAGTTTGACTTTGATAGTCCCCTGAACGGAATCTTAACAGCTTTTTCCCATGACGCGATTGCAGCCTGGCTTACTGTTCCCATAGACATGCCTCTTATTGACGTTGAGATAATCGCCTATTTATTGAGGAAACGCGATTCAAACAAAGTTGCCACTTGCTTCTTCGATTCGGATGGCAGGAACCCCGAGCCTTTGATCACAATATGGGAACCCCGGTCGTATCCCCTGTTACTCCGCTTCCAGCAAGGTGGTAAAATCAGCCCCCGAGATTTTTTGAAAAATGCAGACACAAACATCATCGAAATTCCCGACCGTAATGCGCTGGCAAATATTAACAGCCCGGAAGAACTGCAGCGGTTTAAAACAAACTTTCCGGATAACTAGTACGCCATCGCAAAAATAACTGAACAGTAGCATCCGCCGCAAATGACCCAATAGGGCGTCGGACCATCAGATTCATTATACAAGAAGATGGACGGCTATTTTTGCGACGGCGTACTAGCGGAAGGGTGACATCGAAACGGAATTTCCCTGAACACCAGTTATTGATGCTTCAGTCCCTTGACGTTACAATGGTTAACTCAACCCGACGGTTAGCGGCCCTTTCTTCCTCGGTACTGTTGTCGTTCAGTGGTTCGCTCATTCCTTTTCCATCAGTTGAAATCCTGGATGTATCCACACCCTTACCAACCAGGTAATCCTTTATGGTTTGGGCGCGATACCGCGATAACTTCAGGTTGAACTTCTCACTTCCAATATTATCGGTATGTCCGACCAGCGTGATTTGTAGATCTGGATTATCGTTCAGGGCTTTGGCCAGGTCGTCCAGG
>DASUTP010000365.1:0-4003 GCA_036374515.1 Chryseolinea sp.
GCAACCAGTGGAAAAAAAATCCGCAGAGGATTTATCCTCTTACATGGGAAAAAACTTTATTTACAAATATCATCCCGTATACGGAAGCCCTACGGTTAACGAGGAACCCCTTAACATCAAGGGGGTCAAGGTTTCGCCGGACGGCATGAAAGTGAGACTGGTAGTGGAAAACCTCAGGCAGTACTACTTGCACGAAATTAACGTGGTGGGTATACGTTCGGTGGACAACAAGCCTGTTTTGCACCCGACTGCATATTACACGTTGAATAATATTCCCGATGGCGAAAAACTTCAGGCTTCAGAGCTAAGTACAAAAAGAAGTGCTGCTGCTGTGGTGAAGCCGGCCGTTAAAGTAAGTAAGTCAGGTTCGAATCCAAAAGTGCCGACATATGCGGAGATCGAGCCGCTGCTGGTAAAAAATACCTGTACAGCATGCCATCAAACGACCAAGAGACAAGTAGGCCCGGCGTTCGTTGATATCGCAAAGCGCAAATACACTGACGACCGAATCGTTCAGCTGATCTACAACCCGGAACCAAAAAATTGGCCGGAGCATGAAACGCCCATGGCACCGATGCCGCAAGTTCCCAAAGCAGAAGCCTTGAAGATTGCTGCATGGATCAACAGTCTTAAAGAAGACAAGGATTGAGGAATAACAGCTGGGTTGGATCTAGAATTAACTTTAACGTTTAAGGACATTGAATGCCACAGTTCAATTATTGCATTTCTTAGTGCTGGCGAATTTTCCGTCTGGTTCTTCTATTAATTATCTCGAAGACAAATTTTACCTGTTGGGCGACGACGCCCGTATAATCCTGGTTCTTGATAAAAATTATCTGGCCATAGACTCCGTCAGAATATTTGACCATTTTGAAAAGAGAATCCCAAAAGCGGAAAAGGCCGACCTCGAAGCTTCGGCCATTCTTTCGTTCAATGGCGATAACTACATTGCTGCCGTAGGGTCAGCTTCCACCGATAAAAGAAAAAAACTTCTTCTCATCCCCCTTGCAGCAGATGGCCGGATCGACCACGCCAAACCCTGGGTGACCCACGGAACAAATGAATTTGTGAACCGGCTGACAGGAGCAGGGATCTCACAGGTGAATATTGAAGGCGCCTCTTTAAAAGATGGAAGTTTGATCCTCGCCAACAGAGGAAATAGCAGCGCACCAACAAATCTGCTCATTATCACGCACGATAATTTCTGGGTCCACTCAAATCAGGCGCGGCTTGACATCGTGACCATTGAACAACCCAAAGCCGAAGGTTTTTTGGGAATTTCAGAGGTGTGTTATGTACCGTCGAACAACATGTTGCTGTTTATTTTTACCAGTGAGCGGACCGGTAATGCCTTGGACGACGGACCGATCGGGGACAGCTACATCGCTTGGGTGATGAATGCCACGGCAAAATTAAATCCTCCTGCCATAAAAATGGAGGGCATGATTAATTTGTCCGACGTTAGCCCCCAATTTAAAAGACAAAAGATCGAAGGCATTTGCCTTGAGTCCGCGGAAACGGATAGGTTGCTACTTCACCTGATTTCGGACAACGACGATGGGAAGAGTAAATTGTTTAAGGTATTGGTAAATCTTAACCGCTGATCTCCAGTTTCCTCCGCTCTGCCATTAGCCGTATTGTCGTATTTAAAATTCCGACTTTTTTTGCTTAACACGTCAACAAAAGTTTACAAGGAATGTTGTATTCAAAAATATTTTCTCGTAGGCTCTTTGCATTCGTTTTCGGCCTTTGGTTATCCAGAATGTTTACAGAATCTATGATAAGCTTTGCTTTAAAGCTTAGTGCATGAATTTTACAGAAGCCAACCATATCGACAGGGTTTTTCCCCTGGAAAAAACTGAGCACGCCCGGCGTTTGCACAGGAATTCTACAATCGACCCCGAAATCAGGCGTATATTAATCTGCAGACCGAATCACCGGTTAGGAAACCTTTTGCTTATCACGCCACTGATTCAAGAGCTCGCTGAAACATTTCCCGAATGTGAGATTGATTTGTTTGTGAGGGGACATGTTGCGCCTGAATTATTTAAAAATTACCAAAACATCGGTGAGATCATCAAGCTACCCAAAAGAGCATTTCCAAACGTGATTGAGTATGCGGGCTCCTGGATGGCAATCATGAAACGAAAATATGATCTGGTTATTGATGTCGATAAAGGTTCATCTTCCGGCCGGCTCTCGCTTCAACTTGCAAATGGCAGGCATAAAATATCTGGCGACATGCTTGAAAACCTGAAGTCGGAATTCATTGACTATGAACATCACGCGAAGTTTCCAATTTATAATTTTAGAAACTACCTCGCGCGGCATGGTTTTACGAAAAGGCGGGGTCCCGTCCCCTCGGTAAATCTAAAATTAAACGCCTGGGAAATTGCCGCTGGCAGAAAGCTCCTGCGACAAATGGTGCAGAACGAAAAGAAGACCATTTGCCTGTTTACCTATGCAACCGGAAATAAGTGTTATTCGGAGTTGTGGTGGACGAATTTTTATAATAGACTGCGATACGAATTTCCAGCAGCCAATATAATCGAAGTTTTGCCGGTTCAGAATATCTCGAAGCTGGCAGGCAAGGCTCCCACTTTTTACAGCAAGGATGTTCGGGAAATCGGATCGCTCATTGCCAACACCGATGTGTTTATCGGAGCTGATAGTGGAATAATGCATTTGGCTAATGCCGTTCAGACACCGACTGTCGGATTATTTTCGGTGTCGAATCAAAAGTTGTATGCCCCTTATGGCAATAACAGTGTTGCAATAGATACTAACGTTGGCAACACCGACGAATGCATACATGTAGTTCGCCAGATACTGTATTACAGGTTTATCCAGCAAGGTGATCTCAAAATTATTACTGCGTAATCTGGTCATCAGATCATGACGATCAATTCCTGACCACGCACCTTTAGAGACGTCACCTCCCGATAGTGGGGCTATCGTGTAGCATGCCTTAAGACGCACGGGAAATTATGTTACATTTAGTTCAATTTTCGGCGGTTGTTTGCAGCCTAACGCCGGAAGAAAACGGCTTAAGTCATGCGGAGATATTGGTTTCTTTTAGCAGCGTTTCTGATTTTTCAAAACGCTGGCGGCCAGCCTAGGGCTGGTAAGGTGACAAGGTTTACTATCAATGCCAAGACCCTGCAAAACAAGGGTGGCGAAGATCCTAGCCGAAAGGTGTCCGTCTACCTTCCGCCTGAATACGAAAATAGCACTCAGCGTTTTCCCGTCGTGTATTATCTTCATGGCTTCATGGGCACTGACAGTATCAGCAACAACATGAAGATGATACTTGACCGGGCGATCAATCAGCAAAAAATTCGTCCCTTCATTTTGGTCATTGCAAGTCAGTACACCTTGTACGAAGGCAGCTTTTACACGAACTCCTCTCTAACGGGCAATTGGGCCGATTTTACGGCAAAGGAATTAGTGGAGCATGTCGACAAAAATTTCAGGACACTTGCTGCCCGTGACAGCCGTGGAATTGGTGGTCACTCCATGGGAGGATATGGGGCCATTAAGATGGGGATGTTATTTCCTGAGGTCTTTTGCAGTGTGTATGCATTGAGCCCGGGGCTATTGGCATTTGTCAAGGAATTCGGCCCGAATAGCGATTCTTTCAAAGAATTAGGAAAGATTAAAACCGTGGAAGAACTTAAAAAGACGTACTATCCCAAGGTCCTCGTAGCGGTGGCGCGGGCGTGGTCTCCCAATCCCGATAAACCGCCTTTTTACTGCGACCTGCCTTTTAGCTACCAAGCGGATAGCCTTATCGTTAACAACAGCGTGTTAGAGAAATGGAACGCCAACATGCCTGTATACATGGTTGACAAGTACGCTGGTAATCTTCGGAAATTGAAAGCGCTGAAACTAGACTGGGGACGAAACGACGCGAGTCGATTTCCCGCGCAATGCGGTATGTTCAGTCAAAGACTGGAGAACCTGGGGATCGACCATTTTGCTGAAGAGTACATCGGAAATCATG
>DASUTP010000366.1:0-4681 GCA_036374515.1 Chryseolinea sp.
CGGTTTTTCAAGGCCATTACCAAACTAAACCGCCTGATGGGCCGGGAAACTGACACCATTACTGAAAACGATTCGGCCAAATCCGCTTCTTTTATCTACCTGAAAGTAGACAGGGATATGAAAAAGATCTTTGTGAATGATATTGCTTATATCGAAAGCTGGAAAGACTATGTAAAAGTTTTCCTTAGCGGTGGAAAATATTTTCTGGCGAAGCAGTCCATCAGTGCCATGGAAAATCTTCTCTCCGATCACAAGTTTATGCGTGTCCACCGATCTTATATGGTTTCATTCGATAAAATTTCAGGTTATAACGGTGTATCGGTGCAGTTGTCTGGCCACGAAATTCCCATTGGGAGGTTGTATAAACAGGCGGTAATGGAGCGATTGCAGGAACAGACGTGAGACACACCGATAGGGTTGTTATTCTCCTGGACTCGCTTTATGAGACAAAAACTTCCAACCCATTGTGGGGGAAGTGTTCGGTTTAATTGATCGATTTAATGACTTGATTGATTTACCGAATGAGCCACTAAAGCGTTTGCGTACTGATGCGTGGTGGAAGGCAAGTTTTGGAAACACGTCCAGCTCATCCAAGCGAAAATCCTTTGCACAGGTGGATAAATGACCGTTTCGTCGTTGTCTCGCATTCTTTATTGAAATAAAATTTCATGCACGCATAAATTCATCTTAAACCGGAGCATCGTTTTTGAAAATGCGTTTGACGCGGATAAGGGCGGATCATTAAATTAACTGAAAGCAGGGATTGAATCCGGGCAATAAAAAAACGATCTTCCTGAATCTTATCCTGTAAGGTCCAAAGTGATTGGTAGACCTATTAACCGCAACGTTGCATACCTCTGGCCTTTGACGGGAATAGCCCCGAAAATCTAGCTTCTACTGTTATGCTTACTGCTGAATTCAATGGACGTGTTTTTAATCTTTTATCCATTGCTATTCGAGCGATTTCGGTGCCGTTGAAGATAATCTCTTATAGTTGGGCGAAAAAACGGAACAACCAACCCATATATGGCACCCTCAAATGCAACAACGCGCATAAAACAAAAAGTAAATACGTTTTTTGACAGACTAAGGGAATTCCCGTTTATACTCAGACCCCTTTGGTTCATCGTCCTGTTTCAATTGCTGGTCTTGGTTGTATATTGGTTTATGCCACAAGGCCAGGACTTGTTACTGGCGATCATGGAAGACGTTGCGGAATGGGAGTTGATGACATTCTTTTGGTTTATTCTAGCCATTGCGTTTTGGTCAATTACTTCAGAATTCGGAAGTCGATTCATTTTGTACCTGGCTGACATATCGTCGTATAACCTCACCGTTAAGCAAATTCATGCCCGTAAATATGTTCTGAAACTCGTTTCAAAATCTGTCTTGTTCTTGCCCATTATAACTGCTTCGGGTGGATTCCTTATCGCTTACTTCACACACTTCAATCAGGAAATCTCAACAAAGGGCTTTTTTGTTGTCTCCCTCTCTCTTGGCGTTTTGGCTGTGCTACTTTATCACGTTTATTTTGGCGTTCTGCGTGAGAGATGGTATGTCTTGTATAATGATGGTAAGAAGCCGGTATCAGCGCGCCTTCGTCACCGAGTGCAAATATCTTATTTCGCCAAACTGTACAGCATATTCAGTCACAGAAAAGTTACGCGAATTGAGGCATTGAGAATAGCTGCTTTTATGGGTGTGGAAGATGAGAAAGCGGATGAGTATGCGAATGATCTGGTCACAAACGGATTTACCCCTACCATGAAATTCTACAGGCCGCTGTTTGTGCGATTTGCGGTCTTCATATCTATCAGCGTGGTGTCAATCCTAATGTTCAGCTTCATGTATGTAGGTTGGTATTACTTGGTAGGCGCTCTTGCTCTCCTTACACTGGCGTTTGCAAGCTGGTTTACGGTTTACTACGCTCTTGAACTGATCGATAGATTAAAACCGTTTGGACTGAAGTTTTCATATAAACTCGTCATAATTGTATGGCTTGTATTCGTTTCCTGTTTTAATGACGACCATCCCATCCGAAAATCGGAGACCACGACTACATCCTTAAATAAGGACGTCTATTCACTTAACAGGCAATTTGAGAATTGGGTGAAGAACTCTGATATCGACACTGCCAAGAGCTTCCCCATAGTTCTCATCGCGGCAGAAGGGGGAGCATTACGCACCGGCTGCTTTACCTCAATGATGCTGGCCCAAATACAGGATGCATACCCGGCTTTCAAAAAAAGTATCTTCTGTTACAGCAGCGTTTCCGGAGGAACGCTGGGAGTGGCTGTATTTAACGGGCTTAATGCGGTTAAATACGAGCGGCCATACGGCGAAGCCATGAAACAATTTTATAACCAGGATTTCCTTGCGCCCGTGGTCGGGAAAATGGCCTTTGGCGAGGTGCTCGGCTTACTCTATCCGTCATATGTTCAATTCTTCGACAGGGCATCGGCGCTGGAACAGGCATGGGAAATAGGATGGGACGAAACCGACCTTGGCGACCATCCAAATTTTCTCAGACAAGCTTTTCATACGCTGCCGGATTTGCAGAAACCTGGTCCCGTTCATTTCATTAACACCACTGAAGTTGAATCTGGCTATCGTGCTGTCTTGAGTAATGTAAGAATTGACACGGGGACGTTTATCAAAACCATAGACATTTTCCAGAAGCTCAAGTATCCGATCAACTATAGTACGGCTGTAAGTCTGAGTGCCCGCTTTCCTCTCATATCACCAGCAGCAAGCATCGAACACTCCTGTACACAAAGCTATCATTATGTTGACGGTGGGTATTTTGAAAATAAAGGAGCTGCGACACTACGCGAAGCCCTTAATGCCATCAGGGTCTCTCCCCTGTCAAAAAATGCAAAGGTCTTTGTCATTCAATTTAATTTTGGAATGGATAAGCTCGGCGACGAAAAAGACATTTCAATGTTTAGCCAGATCCGCGAAATCATCAATGGTATTTACAACGTGCGCGCAGGTCATACAGAATATAGCAAAGAGTTGTTAAAGCGTGACACACGTAGCCACGGTGGCGTCTTTATCTCATTGGACCTCCAGCCGGATGTCAGAAAGGTACCGTTGAATTGGACGCTGTCACGGCGGGCAGTGAACAGAGTCTTCGATTTTTGCCAGGAGGAACTAAAGCAGTATGAGGATGAACATCCCCGGCATAACACCAACCCTGAAATGAAAAAGCTGTTGATAGAACTGCAGGCATTAAACAAAAGGTAAGGTGAAAAATTTTTCTGTTTCAAATCGCTTTTGGGTCGCGCTAACCACTGTGGCAATTATTGCCAGCGTATTTGCCTATTACTTGCTGGTCTATTCTGCTAATCGAAGAGAGAGCTACATAGATCGCAAATATCGAATACTGACGCGCATGGGTGATAATGTTGTAAGCCTGAACGCAGACGTTACAAAAGCAAGAAATCGGGACCTGCAGAACGCAATGGCGAAAATAGAAAGGGACTCAACAATCTCAGTCTGTAAGATTATAAAGGCTAGTTTATCAAGGTGCAGGGATGTGAAATCCGAATGCAACCTTCCATTGGCACAATTGTTCAAAGCTGACCAATGGAAAAAAGACTTGCATGAGTTTTACCTACGCGACAAAAATGCCAATGCATGGAATGGCGGTGTTTTTCATCCCGACTCTATCTTTATTAAAACTGATTTTCAATTTAAGAGTTCTTGTGATACGGCGTCCGTTGTTTACTTTGTGACAAGTATTCATACAATACTTTCCCGATTGGGTACAACCCGTGAGATTGGTGACTATTTTATCATCAGATCATTTAACAAACCAAACTACAAAGACAGTAAAATTGAATCGATTAATAGAATAGCCTACCAGACGCAAAGAAATAAAATGCTCCTGATAGACTTTGATAGCCTGTTGGTAACCGGTCATCAACTTCAGCCAAGTCAAACGTGGACTACCGTAATCAACAGTGACAACTACCTGATTCTTCCGCATCGATTGGACTTTAGGGAGAACGAGGATTGGATCATATGCATGTTAATAAAGGAAAAGGACCTGGATGTCTATTCAAGACAACTCGAACTGTGGATTGTCGTGTACGCATTCCTGATCGGTCTGTTTATTCTCATCGCCATGCCCATCTTAAAATTAATGCTAATGAGTCCGCTGGAAAGGTTGCGTATGACAAATGTTTGGTTGTCAGGCTTCTCTATTTGCATGGGCACGACAATTTTGACTTTAATTCTGTTGGGTGTCTATCACTATTACGGCCACTATCGCCAAACCGACAGGAAATTGCAGCGGCTTGCTAACGCCGTTGCAACAAAGTTCTCCAACGAACTCGATAACATTCACCTTCAGTTAAAGCAGTTGAAAAATCTAGAACGAGCGCCGTGGAAATATGTTCCAGTAAACATGGGCTACATGGCCCATCCCGATTCGATACCCGTTTCAGTCAAACGGCTCGGCGCGGATCAAAAGCTAGACAGTCTCAATCCAGCAAAGACTTTATTCTTTGAAAATTTGCTCTCTCTAAAATACTTCAACGAAATAATTTGGATAGACAAGAATGGAGATCAGCTTGCCGTACTAACAACGCATGAGGTAAACACGTCCGCAAAGCCATTAAATCTGTCAGGCAGAAAATATTTTTCATCGGTTATGAGCAACGATCTTTGGGCGCTG
>DASUTP010000367.1:0-7841 GCA_036374515.1 Chryseolinea sp.
CGAGGCAGAACGTCCGGAGTTATTTTTTAAAGCGACCCCGGGACGTGTAGTCGGGCCCGGCGGACAGGTGAGGATCAGAAAGGATTCAACGTGGGATGTACCCGAACCGGAGCTTACGCTGGTAATCACATCTAGCGGTAAAATTGTTGGCTATACGATCGGCAACGATATGAGTTCCCGGAGCATTGAAGGAGAAAATCCGCTATACCTACCCCAGGCAAAAAGTTACGACGGAAGCGCTGCGCTGGGGCCTTGCATTTTTGTCACGCAAAAGCCGCTTGCAGAAGATACCATTATCCAGCTGGAGATTGCGCGTGAGGGTGAAAAAGTGTTTGAAGGCAGCATTGCGATCAGTCAGATCAAAAGAAAGTTTACAGAGCTGGTCGAATTTTTATATCGCGAAACCAGTTTTCCTAATGGCAGCTTTTTGATGACCGGAACGGGGATCGTACCTGGAAATGATTTCACCTTGCAAAAGGGGGATCAGATCACGATTACAATTGAACCCATCGGCACTTTGACGAATGTTGTAGGTTAATGTTCTATGGTTGTGGCTGCTCCATTACACTTGGAAACGGACATAGCCGACAAAAAAAAAATAAAATTCTCATGACAGGAAAAAATATAATTGGTGAATCACTTTCGGCAGATGGAAAAGATGTTTTCTATGCCGAAAATCCCGCGACGGGGCAGAAACTCGAGCCAGCTTTTTACGAAGCTACCGACGACGAAATCAATAAAGCAATTGCCGGCGCGGCTGAAGCTTTTCAAATATACCGCGGCATCAGCGGCAAAGATAAGGCGCAGTTCCTGGAAACTATTGCCGACGAAATCGTCGCCTTGGGAGACGACTTAATTAAGCGTTGCATGGAAGAAACGGGCCTCCCTGAAGCAAGGCTCACCGGAGAGCGTGGCCGTACCGTTGGACAGCTTAAATTGTTTGCCAGTCTTCTAAGGGAAGGGTCGTGGGTTGGGGCGCGCATCGATCTCGCCGACCCCGAACGAAAGCCGTTGCCAAAGCCGGATGTACGAAGTATGCAGCGCCCGTTGGGCCCTGTCGGAATTTTTGGCGCGAGTAATTTCCCGCTGGCCTTCTCGGTGGCGGGTGGCGATACCGTTTCCGCCTTGGCTGCCGGCTGCACAGTGGTATTTAAGGCGCATCCTGCGCATCCCGGTGTATGCGAGCTTGTTGGGCTGGCCATACAGCGCGCGGCAAAAAAGTCAAACATGCCGGCTGGCACCTTTTCGATGATCAACGGTCCGTCGGTCCGTGTAGGCATGGCGTTAGTCAAACATCCCGCGATAACCGCTATCGGATTCACAGGCTCCTACCGGGGTGGTAAGGCGCTATTTGATGAAGCCAACAAAAGACCGGTGCCAATCCCCGTATATGCAGAAATGGGAAGCACGAATCCCGTCTTCATCCTACCCGATGCGTTAAAGGAAAGAAAGGAAAAGATCGCGCAAGAGCTTGCTGCGGCGGTGACGTTGGGTGTCGGGCAGTTCTGTACTAATCCGGGATTGGTTTTTGTGCCAAATTCAGAGGATAGTTCAAAATTCAAAGACGCGCTGGCAACCAATATAAAGGGTGTGAACGCCGGCGTAATGTTGACTGCCGGAATCCAGCAAAGTTTTACGAAGGGAATAGAGAAACTGCGGGCCGCAAAAGGGGTTGATGTGTTGGCACAAGGTCCTTCCGGCGGTTCGGGGAGCCACGGCTCGGCGCATTTACTCCATGCATCTATAAAATCTTTCCTCACCGACCATACGTTGGAAGAAGAAGTTTTTGGACCCTCGACATTAGCCATCACTGCGGATTCGCGTGAAGAGCTGCTTAAAGCGGCAAAAAATCTTGGCGGACATATTACGGCAACCTTGCACGCCACTGAAAAAGATCTAGAGGATTACAGCGATCTAATCGACGTCCTGGAGCAAAAAGTGGGACGGCTCATCATCAACGGCTACCCTACTGGCGTCGAAGTTTGCCATTCCATGGTACACGGCGGTCCATTTCCCGCCACAACCGACAGTCGCACAACCTCGGTTGGAACCGGGGCAATTACACGATTCACACGACCTGTGGCGTATCAAAATTTTCCCACGTCGCTTTTGCCTGCGGAGCTTCGGGATGGAAATCCATTAAATATTTTCAGGTTAGTCAACGGAGAATGGAAAAAGACTTGAACGGGTATAGTCGCTGAAGTTCCGGCCTGGGTCACTAACGTCGGTTCTACAGATGTTTAGAAGGTACCGTCAACGCAATTGATCAAGAAATCGCAAAAAAAATTACGAACATATCTAACATAACACTATGTCAACGGAGAAAATTAATCTGCGAAGCAAAGATTGGTTTGGAAAATCTGATAAAATGGGGTTCGTGCACCGATCCTGGCTGCGGAATCAAGGTTATCCGGATGACTACTTTCGGGGTAAACCTGTTATTGGCATTTGCAACACCTGGTCAGAGCTTACTCCCTGCAACGGACATCTCCGGGATTTCGCTGAAATAGTAAAACGCGGAATTGCGGAAGCAGGTGGCTTTCCCATGGAATTCCCGGTAACGTCCCTGGGAGAAACGCTTATGCGGCCAACCACGATGCTTTTTAGAAACCTCGCCAGCATGGATGTCGAAGAAACGATTCGTGCCAATCCACTGGATGGCATCGTGTTGCTGACGGGATGTGACAAAACCACTCCTTCTACCGTGATGGGTGCCTGCAGCGTGGACCTACCAACAATCGTGGTACCCGGGGGCCCGATGCTGAGCGGCCGCTACCGCGGTGAGTGCGTAGGATCAGGTTCGTTTAACTGGGAAATAAAGGAAAGGCAAAAGGTGGGGAATATTTCCGATGCAGAGATCCAGGAAATGGAAATTGGCGTCGCCCGGAGCAATGGCCATTGCATGACCATGGGCACTGCTTCGACAATGGCTTGCATGGTCGAAGCGCTGGGACTTACGTTGCCTGGTGCTGCGTCTATCCCGGCCGTAGATGCGAGAAAGAAAGTGCTGGCTCAGCTTTCCGGACGACGTATTGTGGAAATGGTGAAGGAAGATCTAAAGCTTTCCAAGATCCTTACACGCAAAGCTTTTGAAAATGCCATCGTTATTAATGCGGCGGTAGGCGGTTCCACAAATTTCATCATCCACCTTTTAGCCATTGCAGGAAGAATTGGCGTGGACCTCAAGCTGGAAGACTTCGACAAAATTGGCAGTAAAATTCCCCTGTTGGTAAATCTTAAGCCATCGGGTAAATACCTGATGGAAGACTTCTTTTATGCCGGCGGGCTGCCCGTGGTTATCAATGAAATGAAAGAGTACCTGCACAACGACTCGATTACCGTAAATGGCAAAAAAATTGGCGATAACAATACCGAGTCAGCATGTTACAACAGCGATGTGATTGCCAAAATAGCGGCTCCGTTCCAGAAAGAAGCGGGCATTGCGGTTCTTAAGGGAAACTTAAGCGAAGATGGCTCCATCATTAAACCCTCCGCTGCATCCCCGACATTAATGAAACACCGCGGACGGGCAGTGGTCTTTGAAACGATGGAGGATTATCACGCGCGCATCGATGATCCGAACCTTGATATTGACGAAACATGTGTGATCGTATTGAAAGGTGTTGGACCAAAAGGATATCCCGGCATGCCTGAAGTCGGCAATGTCGACCTTCCGGAAAAAATCCTGAAGAAAGGTATTATCGATATGGTGCGCATTTCTGACGGAAGAATGAGTGGAACCGCAGCCGGTACGGTTGTACTTCATGTGTCTCCTGAATCAGCGATTGGTGGAACGTTAGCGCTTGTTCAAAACGGCGACATGATCGAGCTTGACGTGGAAAAACGAAGGCTCCACCTGGACATCAGCGACGAAGAATTGACCAAAAGAAAGATGGCGTGGGCGCCACCAGAACCGCTGGCAGCACGTGGTTATGTAAAGTTCTATATTGATCATGTTCAGCAGGCACACCTGGGCACCGACCTTGATATTCTCAGAGGCGGATCAGGGTCTGAAGTGACGAGGGATTTGCATTAGCGGTAAGAATACTTAGTGCTTCTTTGTGCCCTGGTGACTTTGTGGCTAAAAAGTAAATTTAGCCCCTGTCTCGAAGCGCGAACGCCCTAACGTTTACAAAAGAAATTATTTTTTCAACGCTACCGCCAGTCCTTGCGTTGTTGTATAATACTTGGTGATCATATTCGGAACCTCCCATGCAGGCAGGTTTCCATTTTTAAGATACTCGAGGAATTTTTCTGTTACACGCCCAAAGTGAGCTTCATGTCCTTCCTTGTATTTCTCCGGAATGATCACTTCCCATCCCTTTTTTGCTGCCTTTAATTCGACCCCCGGATATTTTGTTGCAACAGCCTTAAGTTGCTCCGTCAAGGTCTTTTCATAGTTCGGGTCTTTGCCAACCGGCTCGATGTATAGTGTAGGCTTATATTGCTGATCTTTATCCTGGCGAATCACAAGATTTGCCTTTGATCCGCGCATGATCGAATAATGCGTGTCACCAGTACCTTCAGGCGCTTTATACTTCCAGATCACCGAGGTCTTCGCGTTCACGCCACGTACCTGATAATTGATCTCGCCATTGGAATAAACCTTAAGTACAGTATCGGCGGTAATCTTACTTTTCAGGTAATCCGGAAATGCGTCAAGTTTTGTGATAGCCTTGAATTCCGATAACGTCATATCGGTAGCCCAACGCTTTGCCGTCGTCACCTTTACATCTGTCGTGTCCAGGCTTTGCTCCGGAAAACATTCCCATTGCACCAGGTCCACCAGATGCGTCATAACGTCCACGATACCTTCGCCCTGTTGTGCAGCATCGAGGAACCACGCCGGCCTTGTTAAGACATTTCCGGAAACATATTTATAAAAATGATGGACGCTTTCCTTTGTGATGGCCGGATTTTGAGGAGTTCCTTTTTCCAAGGTGCCAAATACTTCGGGCAACATGGACAATTCCCGCTGCAGCATGGTTGTGATCTCAAAGCGTTCTGTCATGATATCGTAAAGCAGCAGTTTATTAGCCTCGGCAACCTTAAAAGCTTCCTTTAATTGTTGGAATCCTTTGCTGTCGATTACCATAGGCTTATCCGCCAATACATTGAACTGGTTCTTCAAAGACGTAAGGATATATTCTGTCTTCTTTTGATTATTACCGGAGAGCACCACAACATTTCCCTTCTTCTCAGCGATCATCTTTTCAAAGAAGTCGTTGCCCGTATAAACCTGTTCGTTCCAGTTTGTCGGCGCGTCAGTGCGCGAATTAAATCCATTGACCCGGTCGAGATGAAGCTTCAGGTCGCTTCCTTCCGGGGCGTATACAAACACCGTTGAGTCCACCTCCGGATAGCCTGTCTTTTGAACCAGTGCGGCATGAAAATGGCCGGGATCCAACGTAACGAGCTGTACAGGCTTCGGCACGTACTCCGAAGAAGGTTGTTCGGTTTTAGTGGCACACGACATAACAAAGGTTAAGATCAGGATGGGATAGGAAAATTTAATCATGGTTATTCAAATTGATATGCAAAATAAGTACAGGTGCCCTTTCCATCGTTCCGGATGGCGTGGGAAGCGTTGGAGCCAAGATAGTAAATATCGCCCGTGCCACCCCTATAGAACTTGTTATCGATCTGCATCTCCGTCTTATTTTCAATCACCAACACAATTTCCTCCGCACGGTGGGTATGCGGCTCATGGCTTTTAAGACCTTCCTTCAAGGTGGTAACGTGCATTTCAAACCGTTTGCTCATAGCCGTTTCCTTTTCAAAGTAATTCCGGATTCCGCCTTTGTCATGCGGACGGAACGGGATCTTATTCCAATCTTTTACAAAGGATCCGCCCGAATCTTTCCCACGCGCCAGATCCATTGGCAACTTTGAACGATATTTCATCCGGTAAAAGGTACAGGACCCGGTCGAAGTGTTTTGAAGCGAATATTTTTCGCCAGGCATTAACAATGCCACGCTGCCTCCGCCGACCGACCAGCTCGAGTCTTTAAAGGCGATGGTTAGAATTCCGTCTTTAACGATCAGCATGTGTTCTTCATTTTCCGGAACCTGCAGGCCAACACCCGTTTTCGATCCTTCAATGGAATTGGCGCTCATCTGCAGGTATTCCATATCATGCGCCGAGCCCTCAAATAGTACAGTCGTGGTGATATTCTTTGCAGTCTTATCCGTCGGTTTTTTCCATGCATACATTTTGGACTCAATCAAGGACAGTTGAGTAAATCCCAGTGTTGGGATGAGCAAGGTGATCAGCAGCAGATGTCTCATAGGGAAAAAAATTAAGTCCCACGAAAAAATTCCGCGGGACTTAATGTGATTAGGTCAATTTAGAAATCGCATTATTTAAGTGCATATGCCGGCCGTTGTGAACGTGACAACATATTGTTTGCTTCATCATCGTTTTTAAACTTTTCCGTTTTCGGATCCCAGGTTACCTTGCGGTCTAGTTTCATCACAATGTGGTGAACCAGGCAGGCAGAGCACGACCGATGCGCTTCTTCTACAGGCGCGATCGTCGGCTTGTTATCCCGGATGGCCTCAAGCCAGTTGCCATGGTGATCTTTGCTTACTATAAAATGAAATTCATCAGGGCCGATTACGGACTTAAGAATCTTTGGATCGCTGGCATCCAAGGGCTTTGTTCCATCCTTGTTTGTCACGGGGTCGCTGGAGGTTGCCTGATAATTTCCGCGTGTAACAAAAATCCAGCCTTCGGATCCTTCAAACTTGATTCCGTTAGGCAGCTCGTTGCTAACCACCATCTTCACGCCGTTGTCGTACAGGGCTTCCGTTTTAAATATGCCGTGAACATCCCACAGTCCGCTTTTTGGAAATTCGGCGTGACCCCAGACTTCGACAGGCCCGGATCTTTCCATGCCCATTCCCCAGTGGGCCGAGTCGATATGATGCGATCCCCAACCTGTAATCATTCCGGCGCCAAATTGCTCACAGCGCAACCATCCCGGGCGGTCGTATCCTACCTGCGGGTGAACGCGTTTTTCGGTATAGTAAACCATTGGCGTAGATCCCAGCCACATGTCATAATTCAGATTTGGCGGGACAGGCATTTCCGGTTCCTCCTCACCTGAAGGATCGCCCGGCAAACCGACATAAACGGTTTTTAACTGACCGATGCGGCCGTTTCGCACCAGTTCCGCGGCATATCGGAATTGTTCCGAAGACCGCTGCTGACTCCCGATCTGAAATTTGACACCGCTTTTTTGGACAATATCGCTTACGATGCGCCCTTCAGAAATAGTAAGTGAGGCGGGTTTTTGCATGTAAATGTGCTTCTTCGCCCGGGCCGCGGCGACACCTATCATGGCGTGTGTATGGTCGGGTGTGCTGATGAGTACAGCATCGATATCTTTATTATTGATTAACTCACGAAAGTCCGAGTACTCCTTTACGCCATCAAAACGTTTTCCGTTGCGTTTGGTATAGTAGTCATTCACCAATGTTTTGCCTTCTGATGTTCGCTTTGAATCCACATCACAAACAGCTATCACCTGCGCATAATCGTACTGCCATACTCCCGGCAGATCATGACCACGGGAAATACGTCCCGTGCCAATGGCTCCGATATTAATGCGATTGCTAGGCGCGTTTTTTCCAAATACGCTGGAAGGTACAATGGATGGAACGCCCAGGGCAAGCGTTGACAGTGCCGTCGCTTTCACGGAAGTCTCAAGGAATTTTCTCCTGGAGACCGTGGGTTTATTTTTATTGCTTTTCATACACGGGAGAATTTTATGGTTGATCGATTAATTCATTTTCACTGTCGCTGTCGCAGGGGTGCTGTAGTACTGCCATCCACTTTC
>DASUTP010000368.1:0-11054 GCA_036374515.1 Chryseolinea sp.
GATACAGGGTATAACTTTTGATTTTCATGGTCGGGCGTTGTGGTTGTGTTCGGTTGGTGCTTTAACGTTTGTTTCTATCCCCTGAATGTGTGTCGATGTTTCAAAGAGGAAAGTTCCCAAAAATCGGTATGTCAGACTATAATGCAAGGTAATTTTATAAAATTCCATTTATTCCTCTGCGTTTTAGGCGTTGCAATGTGTGGTGTGTGCAACACGATAAATGTTATTGAGGGCGAAAATGTATTACAAGTCGCACGAAAATAATAACTTAAAGAGTTCATTTATCATCCATATTGATCACCGCGTATATGCTTAACAGAAGAAAGCTGATTCAACGTTTTACGACGATCCCCCTGTTGGGAGGTTTGGTGGGTACAGTTCCATTTACTACAGCCTTTGTAACTGACAGAACGCCAAAACGTGATTTGTTCAAGGAACTGGGTATAAGAACATTTATCAATGCGGCTGGTACCCTAACGTACATGACCGGTTCACTCATGCACGACGAAGTATTGGAAGCTGTAAACTCAACAGCAAAGGAATTTTGCTTGCTGGATGAAGTGCAAGACAAGATTGGAGAGCGGATTGCAAAAATTGTTCACTCCGAGGCGGCAGTTGTAACTTCAGGTGCTTTTTCAGGAATGACATTGGGCCTAGCGGGTATCCTTACCGGTGTGGACGAAAAAAAGGTGAAGGCACTTCCTCACATCGCATATACGGGCATGAAGTCGGAAGTGATCTGTCAGAAAAGCCACGACATCGTCTACAATCAGGCGCTGACCAACACTGGCTGTAAAATGGTCATTGTAGAAACTCCGGAAGACGTCGATAAAGCAGTGAATGAAAGAACCGCGCTCATGCACTTCTTACACATTGAATCAGATAAAGGAAAAATCCAGCACGAAGAATGGGTTGCGCTGGGAAAAAAACATAACCTACCGACCTCGATCGATATCGCAGCCGATGTGCCGCCAGTTTCGAACCTTTGGCGCTTCAATGATATGGGCTTTGATTTTGTTGTAATATCCGGTGGCAAGGCGATGCGTGGACCTCAAAGTGCAGGATTACTGATGGGGAAAAAAGATATTATTGCGGCGGCCAGAATGCACATGCCGCCCCGCGGATTCAACATTGGCCGCGGCATGAAAATAAACAAAGAGGAAATTTTTGGAATGTACGTAGCACTTGAAAAATATGTACGTCACGACCATGACGCTGAGTGGAAAGAATGGGAGACGAAAATTGCACTAATTGAAAACGGCGTAAAAAACATTCCGGGCGTATCGACCGAAATACACGTACCGCCATTGGGGAATCATACACCCACACTTCGAATCACGTGGGATACGAGCAAAGTAAAAATATCAGACAAAGCATTGCGGGAGTCGCTTAGAAACGCAAACCCTTCCATTGAAGTTGGCGGTGGCACGGAAAACACCGTAAACGTGACGGTTTTTATGTTAAAGCCAGGGCAGGAAAAACTCGTAGCCTCGAGACTCAAAGAAGAGCTGACCAAAGCCACTGCTTGAATGTCGGTAGGTATCATAAGTTTACCGACGTCGACCGGAGTATGAACCCAAGACCCGCCAAGATTTTTGTTTATGCACTTGTGCTTTCGGCCGTGCACTTCCTGCTGGCCGGTTGTGACCCGGTTCGCGAATTGCCCAAAGGCGATCCGGATAACGGTGGCCTTTTTGTGCCGGAGGGCTTTGAAGTCATCGTCGTTGTTGACAGTCTCAAAGGTCGGGCCCGACAGATTGCCGTCAATGATAACGGAGACATTTACGTCAAGTCTAGATTTTCAGAACCCCAAGGCAGGAATGTTGCATTACGGGATACTGATGGGGATGGCAAAGCGGATATCATTAAGGCATTTGGTAAATATGAAATGGAGAGGAGCTATGGAACGGCCATGAGAATTTATAACGGCTACCTGTATTTTAGCTCAGAACTCACGGTTTACCGATACAAACTTGCGGAGGACACCCTCCTCCCGAACGGGGAACCGGAAGAAATTGTAATTGACGACCACGAGCACGGCATGCATGAGCATATTGCCAAGCCGATCGCTTTCGACGACCAGGGCAACCTGTATGTCCCATTTGGTGCGCCGTCAAACGCCTGCCAGGAAATTAACAGAACGCCGGCAGTTGCGGGGCTCGATCCCTGCCCTCAATTAGAGCTGCACGGTGGAGTGTGGAAGTTCGACGCTGCGAAAAAGTTGCAGACTCAAAGGGATGGCGTTAGATTTTCGACCGGTATACGTAGCGTTGTCGCGATGGAGTGGAATCCTGCCGATAAGAATCTGTATATCGTCATGCACGGCAGAGATGATCTCCTGCGCCTATGGGCTCACCTTTATACACCGTGGCAAAGTGCAGTTTTACCAGCGGAAGAATTCATAAAGGTCACCGAGGGATCCGATTTTGGCTGGCCGTATTGTTATTATGATCAGATTAAAGGGAAAAAAGTCCTCGCCCCGGAATATGGCGGTGATGGGGATTCCATTGGGAGGTGTGACACGTTCGATAAACCTTTAATTGGCTTTCCGGGCCATTGGGCCCCGAACGATTTGCTGTTTTATCAAGGTGATCAATTCCCGTCGCGATACAACAATGGAGCATTCGTAGCTTTCCATGGATCGACCAACCGGTCGCCCTATCCGCAATCTGGGTACTTCGTTGCCTTTATTCCCTTTAATGACGGGAAGCCTACAGACGAGTGGGAGATTTTTGCAGACGGTTTTGCAAACGTAGATCCGATTGTAAATGTTAGTGATGCGCTGTACCGGCCGATGGGCCTTGCCACGGGGCCGGATGGATCGCTTTATATCAGCGATACCGAAAAGGGAAGGATTTGGAGGGTGATGTTTAAGGGCGACGTGAAAACTTTCGGCCAGAAAGAATTGGCACAAATGGAAAAGCGCAAAAGCCTTTCGCACATCCGGACGCCCGATAAAATCAATGACAACCTGGAAAAGGGAGTGGCCGTGGGAGGCAACAAAATATTTTCTGCTTATTGTGAAGCGTGCCATCAAAAGGATGGCAAAGGGGCGTCGGGCAGGTTCCCTCCATTGGCAGGCACCGATTGGGTCACGGGCGACAAGGACCGGTTGATCCGCGTCGTATTAAATGGGCTGGAGGGAAACATCGTCGTAAACGGCCAGAATTACATAAATGCGATGCCACAGCACGGTTTCCTCAGCGATGACGAGGTAGCTGGCGTATTGACATACATCCGTCAGAGCTTTGGAAACAACGCAAGCGAGATTAATGCCGATGAGGTCCGCCAGATTCGGCAGGAGAAAAAAAAACTTTAAAATCCAAAACCTAAATTTCCATCACATGAAAGAACAAAGAAGATCAACGTTAAAAAAAATGATTGCCTCTATCGCTGCCTTTACCGGTCTCGGCGTTGTAACGCAGGCAAAAGCGAGCACTGCAATCGAAAAAGAAGTATTCAATGTTGTAAAGGATGATCAGGACATTCCGCTCTTTTCCGGATCCACTAAGTTGGGCAACCTTGTATTTATTGCAGGAAAGGGAGCTCACTTTGACGGAGATATTACTGCCCATACGAAGCACGTGCTCGACGAATTGGAAAAAGAATTGATAAAGGCAGGGTCGTCAATGGAAAAAGTTTTAAAGTGTAGTGTGTTCCTGCACGATCTCAACGATTACAAGGCGATGAACGAAGCCTACAAAGGCCGGTTCGGAAGTAAACCTCCCGTTCGAACCACGGTTGCTGTATATGGCGGCGTGCCCGGAGATTCTTTGGTGGAGATAGATTGCATTGCTTACATATAGCGGTCTCTCCACAGGGCTAGGCAAAAGGCCAGAATCGTATAATTATACTGCTGTCAAATATAAACCTGTTTCTATGAGCAAGCTTGTGATACTGTTATTGGTTGTTTGCGCCACATTTGCAAACGCGCAGGAATATTCCATTCTTATTAAGGGAGGTCATGTCATTGATCCGAAAAATAACATCAATGAAATTATGGATGTCGCTGTTCGGGATACGACGGTTGTCCTTGTTTCAAAGAATATCGACGTAAGAAAGGCAAAACAGGTTATTGACGCGAAAGGAATGTATGTAACGCCTGGCCTTATCGACATGCATTCGCATAATTTTTTTGGTACTGAGCCGAATCATTATCTGGGAAATGGGTTGGAAGCACTTCCACCCGATGGTTTCACGTTTAGGGCGGGCGTTACAACTGTCGTTGACGCAGGCGGTGCGGGATGGAAGACGTTCGACGCGTTTAAAACCCAAACCATTGATCATGCAAAGACCCGTGTGTTATGTTTTTTGAATATCGTAGGCGAGGGAATGCGGGGAGGCGCATATGAACAAAACTTATCCGACATGGATTCAAAAATGACGGCGATGGTCATTCAGCAGCACAAGGAAATTGTTGGGATCAAAGTAGCGCATTACATGGGCGGAGAATGGGATCCAGTGGATCGCGCAGTAGCTGCTGGTAAAATAGCCAACGTTCCGGTAATGATCGACTTCGGAGGTCACGTTCCTCCACTGTCCATCGAAGAATTATTTACCAAACACCTTCGGCCCGGTGACATTTTCACACACACCTTTGCACAGCTGGCCAGCCGTGAGCCGATCGTCGACGCGCAGGGCAAGATCCGCCCTTTTGTAGTCAGTGCTCAAAAGAACGGAATTGTCTTTGATGTTGGACATGGCGGCGGAAGTTTTCGTTTTTCGCAGGCTATCCCTGCACTGAAAAGTGGATTTTTCCCCAACACCATCAGCACCGATATCCATACCGGAAGCATGAACGCGGGAATGAAGGATCAACTTAACGTGATGTCGAAATTCTTAAACATGGGTATGAAACTCCAGGAGGTAATCGCGGCATCGACCTGGCGCCCGGCCCAGGTCATTCATCGGGAGTACCTGGGTCATATTTCTGCTGGCGCGGTGGCGGACGTAGCAATTTTTTCACTGCTAAAAGGGAAATTTGGCTTCGTGGATTCCGGGGGATTTGCAATGCAGGGTGATCAAAAATTGCAATGCGAGATTACCATACGGGAAGGAAAAGTTGTCTATGATCTGAATGGTATTTCAAGACCGGAATGGGATGCTCCAGCTGCTCCCCCGGATGAGGTAAAACCAAAATGATGGCACATCCAACAAACATAGTAGTATCTCCGTCAGAAAATTCCACAAGCGCTCCTCCCTTGTTGGAAACTGGCTCGACTCACGTTGCATCGATCGATATATTGCGCGCGCTGAATATGGTCCTGATGATCTTCGTCAATGATCTTTGGTCCCTGAAGGACATACCGCAGTGGCTAGGGCACGTAGACCAGGGAGTTGATGGAATAGGACTTTCGGATGTCGTATTTCCCGCATTTTTATTTATTGTCGGTCTTTCTTTGCCCTTTGCAATCGACAACAGGAGGAGCAAGGGCCACACTGACGCGCAGTTGGTAAAACACATCTTGGGGCGAAGCTTCGCCTTATTAGTAATGGGCATTTTTTTGGTCAATGGCGAGTCGATCAATGCCGGCGCCACCGGAATGTCGCGGCCGCTATGGAACTCGATTTGTTGCCTGTGTTTTATTTTGATCTGGAATTCGTATCCCAGGAATTCAAACAAGGTCCTCACTACTGTTTTGAGAATAGCTGCGGGGGCAACATTGCTTGGCTTGGCGATTATCTATCGTGGCGGCGATGACGAAATAGTTTACACATTTGGCCCGCAGTGGTGGGGCATTCTGGGACTCATCGGTTGGGCTTATCTGGCCTGCGGGCTCGTCACAGTTTTTGCAAGAAACAATTTTTACATATTGCTTAGCGCCTGGATATTCTTTGCTTTGTTAAGCATGTTATATCATGCTAAGTATGTTCCGGAAGTTATCAATCTTATTCCAGAGCCAATTTCCGGTGGAACGCTTGCGGGGCTTACCATGGGTGGCGTGTTGACATCATTTATATTTCGACGTTATCATGCCAGGCAAAACTATAAGGAGCTGACAATCGTCATGTTCATTATTTCAGGCGCGTTGATTATCATGTCGGTCGTTACAAGACCCTATTGGGGATTGGCAAAATTGGGAGCAACGCCGGCATGGTTATTTCTTTGCAGTGCATTTACAATTCTGGCATTTATTGCTGTTTATTGGATTGTGGATATTTACAAAAAGGGTAGGTGGTTCAACATAGTTCGCCCAGCGGGATCAGATACGCTCCTTTGCTATCTTATTCCATATTTTGTTTATGCCTTCACGCAATTCATTGGATTCGGTTTGCCTGAGGCGCTTTTAACGGGCGGAGTAGGGTTGATCAAATCTTTTCTATTTGCCATTCTTTGCGCTGTTATCACGGGAGTACTGGTTCGACTGGGATTGCGGCTAAAATTATAGCTTTGGCGGATGGCGCTTCACGAAAGCTTTCACCATGATCAATCGTTGAGCCGCGAATTATAGTTGTGATTCTTGGTTCCTACGTTATTATAATTGATCGGGCCATTTTAAATTCACGGATTCACCTGCTGGAACAACTCAACCAATCGACAAACGATGTCAGAAATAATTAATGAAAGAAAAGTCTTCTCGCTGATCGAAGTTACGACGAGCATACAAAAGACCATCTCGGATCGGTACAGGACAGTTTTTTGGGTCAAGGCCGAAATGAATAAGCTAAACCACTATTCACACTCGGGGCATTGTTATCCCGACCTGGTGGAAAAAACCGACGGAAAGGTGATAGCCCAGATGAAATCGAATTTATGGAAGAGTGATTTTGAACGAATCAATCATAATTTTCTGCAGGTGTTAAAAGAGCCGTTGAAAGATGGAATTAAAATACTCTTTTGTGCTTCCGTAACTTTTGATTCTTTCCATGGTTTGAGCCTTCGTATCCTGGACATCGATCCAAGCTTCTCCCTGGGAGAGCTTGAAAAAGAAAAGCGGGATACATTGCAGAGACTGAAGGCGGAAGGGATATTTAACAACAACAAATTCTTGACGTTACCGGTCCTGCCGCAACGAATTGCCATTATATCGGTAGAAACGAGCAAGGGATACTCGGATTTCTTAAATGTAATCGACAATAATCCATGGCATTATAAATTCTTCAAGTTCTTGTTCCCTTCTTTACTTCAGGGAGAGAAGTCAGTCCCCTCTATTATCGGTCAGCTTCGGCGTATAAAAAAAATAACCCGGCATTTTGACATTGTGGCAATTATACGTGGCGGCGGCGGTGATGTAGGCTTGTCATCTTACAATAATTATGCGCTGGCAAAAGAGATCGCTTTATTTCCGATTCCTGTTCTGACAGGCATCGGTCATTCGACCAATGAGACCGTGGCCGAAATGGTGTCTTTCAAAAATGCAATTACGCCGACTGAGCTTGCGGATTTCCTGATTCAGAAATTTCATGATTTTTCGATGCCTCTGAAAAAGAGTGAAGAGGTCATTCTCGATCGTGCAAAACGAATTCTTTTAGACGAACGATTGCGCTTCAAAAATTTTATGAAGTATTTTCGTTCGGTTGCAAACGGAAAACTGCAAAGGAGTAAAATGGAGATCATGGGACAATCAGATGCTGTGCTGCGGCAATCCAGGTTCCTTGTCAGACGGAACGGCGAAATGTTGACCGATACTGTACTGGACCTGGAGCAATCCATCAAAAGTTTTTTGGAAGACTCTCGAGAAGAATACCGGAACGTGGTAGAAGAAACCAAATCCGCTTCCGTCAAATTCTTAAAGCATAAAAAAGAAACCCTGGAACGCACTGAAAAAAATGTCGGTATTCTGGACCCGATCAACATACTGAAGCGGGGCTTTTCCATTACCTTGTATAATGGTAGAGCACTGAAATCGCATATAGACGTAAAACCTAACGATTTAATAACAACTGTTTTAGCCGAAGGCCGACTGGAAAGTGTGGTGAACAGTTCTGACAAAACAGAAGCATATGAATAATGATACCAACAATTATACCGCAGCATATGAAGAACTTCAGCGCATCGTTTCAGAAATTGAAAACGGGGAGATTTCTGTGGATGAGTTATCAGAAAAAGTAAAACGAGCGACGCAGCTTATCCGGATATGCAAGCTCAAACTGACAACGACCGAGGAAGACGTCAGCAAGATTCTCAGGGATCTTGAAGGTTCGGGCACAGACTAATAAATTCGTTGAAGAGACATTGTTTTCTGTGGAATTCACAGGCAATTTTGCCCTGACGTCACAGCAATTTTACGGCGTTACCATTAGAATTCCCTAATGTAAATTAGCAGCCTGAATAGGGGAAAAACAGAAACCAACGCTTAGAAGATAGGTTATTTACAGATTTTTGCAAAAAACCTGTCGATGTCGTTTTCTGTTAAGTTGCTTTTATTTTCGGTTATCCTCGCCGTTGTTATCACACCAGCCCTTGGGAGGCAGGATCCTAACGTTTCCTGGTATGAAGAATTTTTTGAGACGAAAAAAGGCAGCCCTGTTGAAGAACTGCTAAAAGTCAAAACTGCAAGCTTGAACCGGGCGATCAAGGAAGAAGACGCGGAACAGCAGGCCAGGTCATTGAAAGAATTGGCCCTCATTCACCTGACAAGAACGAATGATTATGAAGTGGCGATGGATTTTTTGATCAGGTGCCTAGCTATTGAAGACTCTCTTGATCTGCAACAGCAAAGAATTTTTACCTACCTCGCGATGGCGCAGGTTTTTGAGGAAGTTGGAAATTACAACAAAAGTCAGCAGCTATTGGAACAGGCCCTTGTGTTCAATGCAAATTTTAGTAATCCTTTTGTGGAGGTATTGATTTTAAACGAGCTGGGGGAGATCAAAGCTTCGGAGGGCAAGATGCTGGATGCATTCGAAGATTATCAACAGGTTCTGCAAAAAAAGAACGTCGTTGAAAATCCTAAAGCTGAAGCACAGGCGTTATTCAACATTGCCCATATATATAGTACCCAACGTATTTACAACCGGTCATTACAAACGCACCGACGCGCGCTGGCAATTCGTCGCGCATTAAAAGACAAGGCCAGGGAAGCCATTTCTCTGAATGAAATCGGCGAGCTGTACCGTCGTATGAAAAATGACGGACGGGCGTTGGCCAACCACCGGCTTGCATTAAAAATCCGTCAGGATCTGAACGATGAAAAGGGGATGGCAGAATCGTTCAACAACATCGGATTTTTATATTATCAGGAACGAAGATACAATGAAGCCATAGCCAACTTAAATTCCGGCCTCTCTGCTGCGCTGAAATCACAGAGCCTTGAACAGCAGCAAAAAAGCTATGACTATCTTAGTCTGTGCTATAAGCAGCTTGGTGAGTTTGATTCGGCGCTTAAAGAAAGAGAACGATTTGTTGTTGTTAGCGACTTTATCCAAAATCAAAAAAATGATCAACGCCTCCTGGAATCTCAAAGCCGTTACGTTATCGACACTAAGGAATCACAAATCGAAGCGTTAGAAAAAGAAAGAGAGCGACGTGAGCGACAACTAACGGCGCAGAAAAACCTCAGGAATTTCCTTATAAGTCTGATCGGTTTTGGCTTAGTCACCGTTGCGCTGATCTTTAACTTGTACAAGGTAAAGCAGCGGGCGAATAACAAGCTCCAGCAGATAAACGAAAAAGTAAAGCATCAGAATGAACAGCTACAGGCGCTGAACGCTACCAAGGATAAATTCTTTTCCATCATCGGCCACGATCTCAAGGGACCGCTGAATTCTCTGACATCCTTTTCCGGTCTTTTAATCAATCACACGGACAGCCTTTCGAAAGAGGAAATACAAATGCTTGCAAAGGATTTTGACAAGTCGTTGAAAAACCTTTTAGCATTGCTGAACAATTTGTTAGAATGGTCGAGGTCCCAAACGGGCAACATCGAGTTTACGCCTGAAAGTTTTGACATAAGCGCGCTGATAAAAGAAAGCAAAGGACTGCTTTGTACGCAAGCGCAGAATAAACGGATAAGTATTCTTGACGACTCCAACCTTTCGGCGCGCGTGACAGCACATCGGCAATCGTTGAGCACAGTTGTAAGAAATCTGATTTCCAACTCTATAAAATTTACGCCTGAAGGCGGTCTGATCAAGTTGGCGACGAAACAGAAAAAAGATCATGTCGTCGTCTCTATTGCCGACACAGGCGTTGGAATGAGCCAGGAAGTAATTGATAAGCTGTTCCGGATAGATTCTAAGCATACGACCAAAGGAACTGCTGATGAAAAAGGTACAGGACTTGGTCTTATCCTGTGCAAAGATTTTGTAGAAAAAAATGGCGGACGGCTGTGGGTTGAGAGTGAGGAGGGTAAGGGCTCTGTATTTTATTTTACGGTACCTTCTGACAATTGATAAAGAAGCGGCTCGGCTATTTCATCTTCCAAATACGAAATTGCGCTTCTGTTCGTTTATTGAGGCATGAAAACGTCTTTGACAATCCTGGCCGCTCTATTATTGGTTAGCTGTTCTACCGTTTTCCGTCCCTATCCGTGTGGTCCTGTTTTAGACAAAGATGGAGTGCAGGTCTTCAAAAGACAAAATGAATTTTTGGGGTTAAAGCCGGGGATGGTCTTTGCCGACATTGGCGCTTCCAGCGGATACTACGATGCTGCCATGGCTGTCTTTCTCGACAGCGTGACCTTTTTCCTGAACGACATAGACTATCACTGCCTGAACGAAAGAAACCTGAACAAGGTGTTACGACATTATTCCAAATTGCGGGGCAGTGCTATAAATGCTACTAATACGTTTCACTTTGTGATTGGCACTCCAACACAGACAAAGTTGCCGGACGATACCTTCGATGTGATCTTTAGCAATGCCACCATGCACGTCATCGAATTTCAGGATTCCATCCTTTCGGATCTGTATCGCAACTTAAAGCACGATGGCAGCCTTTATATCCGAGATGAGTTCACCTATAATGGTGAAATAAAAAAATGTGGATCCAAGAAATGTGGTCACAATGTTTTGCAATATGAAAGCTTTTTGCAGCGGATGAACCAAAACGGATTTAAGCTCACGGGTGAAACGCTGGAATTTGGTTATCCCATTTATAAATTCCAAAAGAT
>DASUTP010000369.1:0-10832 GCA_036374515.1 Chryseolinea sp.
TCCTTTGCGCAGCATTGGGCACTCAAATCTCTATCACCTTTAACAGAAAATTGGGCTCTGGATTGGTGGGTGGCGAGGGATTTATCTTGCAAAAGCTTCAAGGTGACGGCAAAGCGTTCGTTCACGCCGGGGGAACCGTTATCGAGCGGACTTTGAACAACGAAACGTTGCGTGTGGATACCGGATGCGTTGTAGCGTTTGAGTCACAGATCGATTTTGACGTTCAAAGTGCCGGTGGTCTTCGATCGATGATTTTTGGTGGTGAGGGTATTTTCCTTGCTACGTTGCGCGGTACCGGAAAAATTTACCTCCAGTCGATGCCTATCCGCAAACTTGTTCAGGCGCTGGCTCCTTACGGAAGAAACAGCGGTAAGGAAGCAAGTTCGTTGCTGGGAGGACTTCTTGAACGATCATAGCGATCTGCTTCTGATCGAAAATCTTGCTAGTGAGTATTGGGATTTACTTCCTTCCGGAACTGCATTCCTGTTGGCTTCACATGCAGCTTGGGTCAGAGCTCCTTTTTGTCAAGGATTCGCCCGGGTTTTCAAAGAAGGCTTAGGAGCTACTGCCTTGTAGCTTGATGCATCTGTCCCTACATTTACACCATGCAGTCATTGAAGATCGGACTAATCCGCGAGGGCAAAAATCCCCCTGACAAACGTGTGGCCCTCACGCCTTTGCAAGCTGAGGAAATCGAACAAAGGTTTTCAAATGTCAACGTCGTCTGTGAAGCCAGTGAAATTCGATGCTTTAAAGATGAAGAATACACAGCGCTGGATATCGAAGTGTCAACCAATATGGAGGACTGCGACGTCCTGATGGGTATCAAAGAAGTTCCCATTGCTTCTCTCATTCCTGCGAAAACCTATCTTTTTTTTTCACATACGCTGAAAAAGCAACCTTACAACCGGAAGTTGCTGCAGGCAGCGCTCGAAAAAAAGATCAGGCTTATTGATTACGAGGCGCTGAAAGATCAGCAGGGAAACAGATTGGTGGCGTTTGGAAGGTATGCGGGCATCGTAGGCGCCTATAACGGACTGTGGACGTATGGCAAGCGTTATAAAAAGTTTAACCTCAGAAGAGCTTTTGAATGTTTTGACGTCAACGATCTCAAATTGGAGCTTCGAAAGGTTACGCTTCCCCCCATTAAAATACTCCTCACAGGTGCGGGTCGCGTTGCAAAGGGAGCAATGGAAACATTGGATAGCGCTGGCATCCGTAAGGTAAATATTCACGATTTCCTTTATCAAAAATTCGATGAGCCGGTTTACATTCAACTCTCCAGCGGCGACTATCACACCCGGAAAGAAGGCGGTCACTTTAACCGCCAGGAATTCCACCAGCACCCCGACCGTTACTTTTCCCATTTTGAAGATTTTACGAAAGTTACCGACGTCCTGCTCGCCGGGGCGTTCTGGAATCCAAAAGCTCCCGTGCTCTTTACCCGCGAACACATGCTGCGGTCGGATTTCAGGATCAGGATCATAGCCGATATCACCTGCGACATCAACGGGTCGATACCCAGTACGCAGCGTGCAAGTACAATTCCGGATCCTATTTACGATTACGATCCTTCTACAAATTCCATTCATCCTCCTTTTTCCAACCCTTCATTCGTCTCGGTAATGGCCATTGACAATCTGCCCTGTGAGCTGCCAAGGAGTGCCTCCGAGGAATTCGGCCGGGATCTTATCGACCGGATCATGAAGCCGTTGCTCCACGACGATTCCGAAAACGTAATAGAGCGCGCCACGATCACTGATAATGGAAATTTGACGAAACATTTTGCTTATCTGGCAGACTATGCGTCTGGCGTCTAATTCAGCTGGTGGCATATTTTTTTGACGAGCCGAAGAACGTAATTCGGTCTTTCGCGAAATGATTTTTTTCTTTAGTCACTTTTGAAATTATGAAATCAGTAACGATACTTAAGCGCGAAGAAATTGCCAATGCAATAACGCATGGTGTTGGAGCGTTGCTGGCGATTTCGGCGCTGGTCTTGCTGATAGTATTTTCCGCAATACAGGGCTCTGCCTGGCATGTCTCCAGTTTCACAATATTTGGGTCGACTATGGTGGTACTCTATGTGATGTCTACCCTATACCACAGCCTTACACACATCAGAGCAAAGAAGCTTTTCAGGAAATTTGATCATATGTCCATCTTCCTGCTGATCGCAGGGACGTATACGCCATTTTGTTTGACAGCATTGCGAGGGTGGCTCGGATGGACGATTTTCGGAATCGTCTGGGGGTGCGCGATCGGTGGCATCGTGATAAAAGCGTTTCATACCGGAAAGGGCGAATTGATCTCCACAATTCTGTATATCGTTATGGGTTGGATAATCATCTTTTTTATCAGGCCTGTGTATGAGACCATGTCGCTTCAGGGTTTTTCATTCTTGTTGTTGGGCGGTATGTTTTATACGGCTGGGGCTTTTTTCTTTATCCGGGAGAAAATTCCATATAATCATAGCATCTGGCATCTGTTCGTCTTGGGTGGCAGCACGTTCCATTTTTTTGCCGTTCTGAGTTTGCTTTAAGATTGTGCTTTTATTTTACATGACATTCCCGAAATGCGATACCTTTGGGAATGCTTTTGTACAACGTTACGATCGGTATTGATAAAAATGTGGAGTATGAGTGGTTGTTCTGGATGAAGACCGAACATATTCCCGAAGTAATGAGCACAAAACTTTTTGTCGATTTCAAGGTCTATAAAGTTCTACACGACCAGGATGACGGCAATATTTCCTATTGCGTCCAGTACTTTGCTGAAACACTTGAACAGGTCACTACCTATTTTGAAAAGTTCGCGCCGAAAATGTTGGAGAAACTCCGACAACGATTTTTAGACAAGCATGTAGCGTTTATGACGCTGTTGGAGGAGGTTCCTTAATATCGCACGAAATCACAATGTAATACCCCAAATTATCGCTAACTTTCAGGTACCGCGGTTGTTTTAAAGAAGGGTGATGAAAGTAAAAGTCACAATATTTGTTTTATCTGCTGTTCTCCTTTGGAGCAATCTGCTCACCTCCAGCCATTATAACCATTTTTCGAAACAGCGGGAAGTAAAGGCGTCTACCGAACTTGTCACCAAGGCAATTGTTTCCGACGAAGATCCTGCCTGGAAGAAAAATTCTTATCATCCATATATTTTTTTTAAAAGCGTTCTGCCTGGCAAACATTCTGCGCAAGGCAAGCTTGTAAATGTTGGTTCATACTTCGCGAAAACATGCGTGAAGTATTTCCTTCTCTTCAGGGTTCTGCGGAATTAGGCCAAGGGGTTACTTCCCGGCGGCCGGTCATTTTTCAATGACCGATGTTTCTTTCTTTCCATTCAAAATATTTTATTATGAAAAACACAAGAATTATCAATCCCTCGGATATAAGGATGTTTTATTTCGGGTCACAAGATGTGCTCACAAACAACGATGATAAGGAAGCGCGCAAGCACAAATTGGAACGTGCCATGATCCTCAGCAACTGCGAGCACATACCGATTAGTCTTTACCTGCGGCTTCCTAATGGAGAAACACTGGAAACTGAATCGGATGTCGTCGACTACGCCGATGACATTGTAGTTCTGAAAGGAGGTTATTACATTCCTGTCTGGGCAATCATCGATGTCGATGTCTGATCGATTATAAAACATAAGGCCAGACTACTGGCCTTATTTCTTTTTGCTGTCACTTAATAGCGATCGTATCCGCGAGCTTTCCAATGAACAGTTCATCCATTCCTGTTTGATATCGCTCCCGTATTTTTTATAAAAGTTTATTGCAGGTTCGTTCCAATCGAGCACCTGCCACATCATACCGGAGCAGTTTTCATCCAGGGTGTGCTGCATCGTTCGCTCGAACAGCAGCTTTCCAATTTGCTTCCCTCGCTCCTTTTCTGTCACGATGATGTCTTCGAGGTACAGGCGTTTCCCCTTCCAGGTTGAATATCGCCAGTAAAACAAAGAGAGTCCAACGATTCCATTTTCATTTTCCGCGACAAAAAAACCAAAGATCGGATTAGGGCCAAAGCCATCTATCTCCATAAGCTCAACGGTGTTGATCACTTCATGGGGGGCGCGCTCGTATTCCGCGAGTTCTTTGACGAGGTCAAGCACACGGGGTAAATCTTGTTTCCGACCTGCGCGGATATTAAGGGACGTGATCATGGTAACCAGCAAGCGACCTGGATGGTCAACGTTAAGATACAATGTACCCGGGGCGGGAGTTGAACCCGCACAGATATTACTATCCACAGGATTTTAAGTCCTGCGTGTCTACCAATTCCACCACCCGGGCAGGTGCTATTCTAAAAAACAAAAAGTGCGAGCTAATCTCACACTTTTTGCTTTGATTAACCATTGTCGTCCAACGGTTAACGGCCTGATGAGCGGGAAACGAGGCTCGAACTCGCGACCCCGACCTTGGCAAGGTCGTGCTCTACCAACTGAGCTACTCCCGCAATTTTTGGTCTGTGTGGGTGTGATTAATTTGGAGTGCAAATTTAAGTCTGATTCCTAAATTTCCAAATCCTTGCGAGCGTTATCCGCCATCTGTTTTTAGGCCAAAACCCTGAAAATTATATCATGGAGCGGTTTCACATGAATTTTAAAATTGGCCCAGGCAATTAGGTGTATTAATGCAATAAAGCCCAGCGCAGCGAGCCCGACGAGGAAATTCTTATAATAAAGGGCCAAAAATATCCCCGAGATGCAAGCTATGATGGTCCAGAGCACTAAATACATGCGCGTTATTGGCATTAGCCGGTACTGCAGAAAGATCAGACAGCCGGTTGACGTGGGGTCAATTTTTCCCTCAACAACGGGCATAAAGCTATTTGGCCGCCGCTGACGAATTAACAACTGAAACCGATCATCCTTTATCCAGCCTGCCAGAATTTTTGGCACCGGTCGCTCGTACGCGGCCTGTTCGGTCGTGACTTCTCCGAGTCGCTCCAACACGACGTCCCAATCGTGCGAAACGACGAGCGTTTCATTTTTTTGTGGTAAAATTTGGATCACCTAACCGCAATGCAGGAAATTTCTACGTTGACATCTTTGGGCAGCCGGCTTACCTCCACAGTCTCACGGGCAGGCGGCGCCTGCTGAAAATACTTTCCGTAAGTCTCATTCACCTTAGGAAAATTATTCATGTCCTTTAAGAAAATAGTGGTCTTCACAACATGGTTGAAATCCATGCCAGCTGCAACCAGGATCTCATTCAAGTTTGTCATTACCTGAATGGTTTCACTTTCGATCGTCGATGTAATGATAGTGCCCGAAGATTTTTGTATGGCTACCTGACCACTGACAAAAAGCATGTTGCCAACACTTATCGCCTGACTGTATGGTCCTATCGGCTCCGGAGCTTTGTCGGAATAAACAACAGTTTTAGACATGATATCTTAAGTTTAAAAATTAATTTAGCGCCTGCCAAAAATACACAATCATTAATCGGATTAGTAGCTCAACATGAATATTTTAATCATCGGAGATACAAATCATGTAGCGGAATGCAAAGAGAAATTCGGAGCGTCTCACCAATACTCCATAGTCGATGAACATCGAGACGCTGAAAAATTTTTACAAAGCAACGAACTTGTCTTCGATTTTATCATCGAGGAAGAACCCCATCAGTTTGAAATTTATTGCAATCACCGGACGACGGTATTCCTGAATACTTGCAAGATAAATCTCGCTGAGCTGGTACATCTATTGGATCGTCCGGTGAGCAGCACGTTGTTTGGATTTAACGGTATGCCTACATTTCTTCGACGAAATACAATGGAGGTCAGTTGTTGGCGTAAAGGTGATGAAGACACACTGAAAAAAATATGCGACCAATTAATGACGGATTTTTTGATCGTCGACGACCGCGTTGGACTTGTAACACCTCGCGTGGTTTGTATGATCATCAATGAAGCGTACTATACGATATTAGAGGGCACTGCCACGAGAGATGATGTCGATCTTGCCATGAAGCTGGGCTCGAACTATCCCTTCGGGCCCTTTGAGTGGACCGGCCGCATTGGCGTAAAACACGTTTACGAATTATTGGAGGCTGTGTATGAGGATACTCACGACGAGCGTTACAAAATTTGCCCGCTACTAAAAAAAGAATACTTAGCAGCCCTGTAAATCGAACATTAAGTTATTGTTAAGGAATGGATGAGCTGAATCTTTTCAAGTACTTTTAGCATTCAAAAAATTGGAACCTGTTCAGTCCATCGAGCCGAATGTAAAAACGTGGAATAACATCCGTGTAGCGCTTTACATTCTTGCTGCATTCATCCTTTTCCTGTTTGCTCTGGATTTGATGACGTCGTCGCTGCAGCACATGGGGAAAAACGTAGCTGAGACCATCTTGCAGGCAACATCCAATCCTTTTACCGCATTATTCATAGGTTTGCTGGTCACTGCCATGCTTCAAAGCAGCTCGACAACAACCTCTCTGGTGGTAGCATTGGTGGCGTCGGGATCGATCACGCTGCAAAGCGCCACGCCAATCATTATGGGAGCAAACGTCGGAACGACAATAACCAGCACGATCGTTTCCCTCGGATTTATCAATAAAAAAAATGAATTCAGGCGAGCGGTCGCCGCCGGAACATACCACGACTTTTTCAATATCCTCACCGTTGTTATTCTGTTCCCGCTTGAGTATTACTATGGATTCTTGTCATCGGTGTCCGGTTGGATATCAAATCTGTTCTTTACGCCCTCATCTGAAACACTTGAAAATCGTGTCACACATTTCTGGGTTGGTTTTAGCCCGATTATAAACTTTTTGATCGCTAAGGTGCCAAGTCCGTTTTTTCTTGCATGCCTGTCACTTGGTCTGCTTTTCGCCTCCATCCTGATTTTCCGGAGATTGATTTCGGGGCTTTTAAGAGCGAAGTCCCCCGAAGTTTTCAGCCGTTTCTTTTTCAAGAACCAGTTCAAATCATTTATGTGGGGCCTCCTTACAACGGCGGCAATCCGTTCCAGCACCATCACCACATCCGTTGTCGTTCCTATCGTCGCGCAAAAGATAGTCAAGCTGAAGCAGGCAGCCCCCTTCATCTTGGGCGCGAATATCGGCACGACGATCACGGCGTTTATTGCCGCATTTCTGACCTCAAATGCCTCAAGCGCATTAAGTATCGCTATCGTCCATTTCCTCTTCAATTTCATAGGGGTTATGGTGTTTTTTCCCATTCCACTGTTGCGTAAGCTGCCGGTAGGCCTTGCCAACGGTATGGGCAAGCTAACCTTGAAATACCGGCTAGCGGGTCTTGTTTATCTTCTTACTACATTTTTCTTTTTGCCATTTTCGCTGATCTACTTTAATCAGGATTCCATCCGAACTTTAAATCTTGTATATGATCAGGTGGATGAATCAAATTCGCATTCGCAATACCGAATCGTTGCCAAGACGAACGCCAGAACCCAGAGCGGGGCATGGACGCGTTATGAAGGCGGACAAGATATTGCGCAGGATGTTGACGCGATCCCGTCTCTTATTTTCCCGGTGTCAGTGAAAAACAATACCCTGTTTGTGGGAAAGGATATGTTCTTGTTTAACCGACCAGGCTTTTGCTGGGACGGGGAAAATGAGAATGGAAAATTTCAGTCATGTATCGAGAAAATACTGCCTTCGATGACAGTCTCAAATTTGACTTTTGACTCTGTCTATGTCTGCCGGGTCTTTTATCCAGATTCCCCTGATTCGGTGGTACACCAAATTTATCTCAGCGCTCCATACAAAATCTTCCTCCAGCGGGAACTGATTTCGCCTGAAAACGAAGTCAGGGTGCTGGAGAAATTGATACGGTTTGAAACCTACTGAGGAAAAGAAATTTTCAAATCTTCTCTCTATATTGCAGGATAAGCCTAAATCGTGTTGAAAGACTCAATCCTGAAATTTTTAAAGCTGGATAGCCTGATTGAAAATCTTACAGGTTATGTAGAGACCCGCATAGAGTTGACCAAGATGGAAATCAGGGAAGAGCTCGCCCGGGGCCTTTCGAGATTTTTGTTGTTTATCCTGCTTGGTGGGGTTTTTACATTGTTTATCGTTTTGATAAGTATTGCCGTCGCCCACCTGATCGCAAAATCGCTTGGTGCATTTGGTGGTTTTGCGGTAGTGGCTGGCTTTTATTTATTGCTGGCGCTATTGCTTTTTGGTTTTCGCAAGTCTATTATCGAAAAGCTGCAAGACCAGCTCGTTCAAATCATGAAGAAAAAGAAAGAGTAATTTATGGAGTTGCTAGAAACAAATGATCCGAAAAGTCTATTGCTGAAGCAATCTGCAAAGCATAAGAAAGTTCTCGAAGATGAAATAAAGCTGATTTCCGACAACACCGAAAAGATCGTCACCAATGCGCTAATAATTGGCGGCACATTGGCGCTTACATATTTGATCATTAGCCAATTTTCGAAATCAAAATCCAAGGGTAAGTCCAAAGCGAAAAAGCTAAAACTTGCGCAGGGCAGAGACACTGACCTGGAAGAAGGCAACGATGATGCGAATGACAGCGTTGTTTCTCGGATCGGTGCTGCCCTTGCCACACAGGCAACCGTGTTTTTACTTGGCTTAGCAAAGGATAAATTGTCGGCTTACCTACAATCGAATTTCAAAAAAGACGCCGGGACACCAACGAATGAGCATCCTTAAGACATTGCGCGAGCGCCACCGGGAAGGTAAAAAGTCAATTGCCGTATTAATTGATCCCGATAAAGTTGATGATCCTACCCGCCTCCTTCACCTAACAAACCTGGCAGCTGAAAATTGTGTAGACTTTTTTTTTGTAGGCGGCAGCCTCATCACCACTACCAATCTCGGTCAAGTTGTGAAGCAGATCAAGGACAATGTGACAATACCCGTGGTGCTATTTCCTGGCAATTACATGCAGGTCGAACCCTCAGCCGATGCGTTGCTTTTTCTTTCGTTGATATCCGGGAGAAATCCTGAATTGCTGATCGGTCAACACGTAATCGCCGCCCCGATTCTAAAAAATACGAAACTTGAGATCATTCCGACGGGATATATTCTGATAAACTCCGGACCCATTACGTCTGTCGCCTACATCAGCAATACTACACCGATTCCCGACGACAAATATTCCCTGGCGGCCTGCACTGCCATGGCAGGCGAAATGCTGGGGCTTCAATCGATCTATTTGGATGCGGGCAGTGGAGCTGAGAAAGAAATCAGCGTGAGAATGATTGCCTCCGTTAGAAAATCCGTCAACGTTCCGCTTATCATCGGTGGTGGAATCAACAGCAGTCAGAAAGCATTGAACGCCCTCGAAGCGGGAGCAGACATGATCGTGATCGGAAATGCGCTTGAAAAAAAACCAAATCTCCTAAGTGAGATCTCGGACAAAGTCTACGAGTGGAACCAAAGCATCGAGACAAGAAAATAAAAGGACACCGAATAGATCAGGATATTCGATGCCCTTGGTTTTTACCGGCGATCAAAACAATTTTTCCTGCGGCGGCGTAATTCCTTTTAATCGGAGGTAAACTGTTGCCTGACCACGGTGATGTGTCTGATGCTCAAAAGCCTTTTCGATGGCAGCACCGCGTGACAGGTCGAAAGTATTGAACAGTTTTATCATCTCACCCGTTTTTGGTTCGGCCAGCTCCTTTGAGGCAGCAATTATAAAATCATAACTTGCAAGAACTTCCTTCGTAACGGCATCTTTCGTTGTTAATTTGTCCGATTTTTCTAACGATCCAAAAGCTACCGGGTTTGCCTTGCCCGTCGCTGCCGAAGCAAAAGCGTAGTTGGCTTCTGCAATGTGCAGCATTTGTTGACCGAACGACCGCATGTCGGCAGTTGGTTTGAAGTTAATAACCTCATCCGTGGAAGCATTTAAATATTCAAGTGTATATGCCTTCGCCCTTTCCCAATCGGCAACTTGTATGGCGAGAGCGTTGTTATCAGGTCTTTCTTTAACGGTAAAAGCCGCAAGCATTATAACGGCCATAAGGAAAGCAGCGGCCATCATCAGATTTTTTGTTTTTTTCATATTGTTGTGAGGTTTGAGAAAATGAAATTAGAATCTATAGGCAAAAATTTCTATTTATTGTTAATATTAATTTCATTACAGGAAATTAAAGTTTGGCCCTGAAAGGGAACAGCCTATGAAATCATTAACATCGTGCTTTATTATATTTTTAATATTCACCGGCTGCCAGCCTGAAAAAAAGCAGGAGGAAACCAGTATGAAAAAAGATCAGCATTCTTTTTCACAACCAGACAAGGCGCGCGTTACGCATTTGAACTGGAAAGCAAAAGTGGATTTCGAGAAAAAGGTAATTGAGGCCGTGGCAACCTGGAAGTTCGAGGCGGCCTCCGACGCGGAGGAAATTGTCTTTGATACGAAAGGCCTTACGATAAACAAAATCACTCTCAATGATGACGAGGTCGTCGAGCAAAAGCTTGGCGCCGAAGACGGAATTCTTGGAAATGCATTGACGGTGCCTTTGAAACCCGGGACCAAGACGATTTCAATTTTCTACAAGACGGATCCTGAAGCGGAGGCGTTGCAATGGCTTTCACCCCAGCAGACGGCATCAAAGGGCAGTCCATTTCTGTTCACTCAATCCCAGGCCATTCTTGCCCGCAGCTGGGTGCCTTGTCAGGATTCTCCCAGCATACGATTTACCTATGAAGCCGAAGTTACAGTCCCCGGCGGCCTCCTGGCTTTGATGAGTGCTTCAAATCCAAAAGAAAAGAATACGACCGGTGTTTACCAGTTCAACATGAAGCAACCTATACCCTCGTATTTGCTGGCTCTTGCCGTCGGGGATATAAAATTTCATGAGATAAGCCCTCGAAGCGG
>DASUTP010000370.1:0-6340 GCA_036374515.1 Chryseolinea sp.
TATTACTTCCTTATTTTTTTGCATCACATACAGCTTCCACTCGCCGTCCGGAACATCTACGATCGCCACGTGTCTTTTCTCATGTGGAACCGAGGCCGGCAGGAAAAATTCTTCCCTGCCCGTAGCTGGATTAACTTTGGACAACTGATAAACATAATCTTTATTCTGGATCGAATCGATTCCAGCAGCTTTAAGCAAGGTTGACATCCTCACCAGCACTACGGAAAAACCAACGAACTTGCTATCCTTAACTATTGGAAGGCGCCCAACCACGGCCCGACCTCCTTGTTTCAGATTTAACGGGCCTGCAAAGAACAGTTCCTTTTTCTCCAGAGCTTTCAGGGCCTCCTTCTTGGTCGCGGGATCTTTAAGGATGTCGTAACCCAACGCAGATTCGTTGCCCTCCAGCGGGTAAACATGGGTGATAACGCCCTCACTGGTCAGTTCAAGGGCATCAATATATTTATTGGATATTATGATTTCCCTGGCTACGGCGGGAAAATCATCCGGGACGCCATGCTCCGCCACCAGGAATGCCAGGGTCTTTGTCGCCGAAAGACTAAAGCTGAGCGCCGCTTTCAACTTGTCCTTAACAAAATCAGCCTCGTGATTAATTTTTTGCAAGACCTGATCCTGGTGACGCAGATACCGGTGGTAGGTTAGCAGCTGCGTAACGATTGTCAACACCAAGAAGACAATGACACCAATTAATATCGGCTTTCTTGACTTTATAATTTTAATATAGATTTTTTTCGCAAGAAAATAGAGCGAAAAGCCGCGCGAATATGCGGTTCTCCGCGCGCTCAATCGGTTATAACTACGTCATTGCTGTGCGCTGCACAAACAGTGTATGTACAATTTTATCCATGAACTGTAGACTTTTTCCATAGATTTTTGAAACACCCTGTAAAAGGGCATATTACAAGACATTGACCAACAGGAAGTTACATTCTATCAGAATCCGGGTACATTCTTGACATTAAGGGAAGTGTGGAGAGACAATTAATTAAATTCCATAGAAACTAAATGTTAAAAAATTAAATTTTAAAACCATGAAAAAATTATTGTTTGCAATTGCATTTATGACTGCCGGTTCAGCTGCAGTTTTAGCCCAAGATTCAACTTCAATCGCACCTCAAACTCCTCCTAGCACTGAAGTAGCTCCTCCAGCTGCTGACGATCAAAGCCAGGATCAGGACAAACAAACTATCGCAACGAGCGAACTTCCTGCTAATATCCAAACCGCATTACAAGGTCAGGATTATAGCGGATGGACAGTAGCTAGTGCGTCTAAAATGGACAAAGACGGAAAGACTTTCTATGCTGTTGAATTAAGCAAAGGTTCTGAAAAGAAAACCGTAAAATTCGACGCTGATGGTAATGCCGTTAAAGAAAAAGAATAATTAAGCGTGAGGGAGTAGATAAAAAAGGTGCTCAATGAGCACCTTTTTTTTTATGTCCAAAATTGGCGAACGCCCACCACAAATGCAGAATATTCTACCCAAAAGGGTCATGAAAACATTCATTTCAAACGTTCTTGGTGTCCTGGCATCATTTTTCTTTCGGCTCGATAGCCTAAACGAGTATGTATGGACAAAACGAAATTCTACAGAACAGTTTATAAGCTGATTGAGGATTATTTTAACAGCTTTAGTAAGAAACCGCATTACCTGCTGATCAATTCCAAGTTTGACCTTTCCAAGTTTATCGATCAGGATGACTTGCAACATTATGTCAACGACCGGTTCAAAGGTATGATGATCGTCCGGACCCCCGACATCAATGAGGACAAGATGATTGTATATTGAAACATTACGTCAATTCAATCATGCTGGTGCGACTCCGGTTGAACACTGGGTGAATCGACACATTGGATAGGTTGCATTAAGGGGAATAGTACGTTCCTCCTTTAACTCTTGCTTCCAGACAGTATGCGCCCGGCGGCACGAACCATAATTCTCCAACCTTAAAATTCCGCTAGGGGAAACAATTACGGCGTAATCCTTACGCAGGTACTACATTTTTCCCCTCCTTTTTAAATAGGAACGGAAAAATCGGCTATTTTAGTCTTTCCAAATTAACCTACCCGGTTAATCGTCCTTTCGCTAAAGAAACCCGGGCACCTTGATGATTTAACTTCTACGATTAACATCTCCACCATGAAGGTTCTCGTTTTGGCTGCACTACTAAGTGCAAGTCAGCTTGCTGTAGCTCAGTTCAACCCTAACCACAAAGAAATTTCGGCTGAAAGGCCGGCCGGCGAAAAAAAGCCAAACGCTTTTCTAAATGCCGTTAAGATTCCCTCGATTTTGATCGGACTTGGTGTTTATGCGTGTGCAAGCGATGATGTCATCAATCGTTATGAAGTCCGCGAAGAAAGGAATGAACATCTCCCAAATTTTCAGACGACCGTAGACAATTATCTCATGCATGCTCCAATTGTAGCGGTTTACGGGCTTAACCTGGCCGGTGTCAAAGGCAAAAACGATTTCAGGAACAGAACCCTGCTTCTAGTGAAATCGGAAGCGATCATGTATGCGCTGACCTACTCATTTAAAACCCTTACGAAAGTTCGAAGGCCGGATGGCACCGATCAGGAATCCTTTGTTTCCGGTCATACTGCGCAGGCCTTCGCTACGGCAACATTCATGGCTAAAGAATATGGCGAACGCAGCACATGGTATGCTGTAGGAGCTTACGGCATGGCCACGGCCGTCGGCGCTATGAGGATATTAAACAACCGGCACTGGGTTTCTGATGTACTGGCTGGTGCGGGAATTGGAATTTTGTCCACCAACATTGCGTACCTGACACACCGGTACAAATGGAAAAACAAGTCCACGCAGCTCACTGTTGTTCCCGCTTATACCAACGGCCCATCCCTTTATGTGGCTTACACCTTTAAATAAGGTGCGTATTATTTTATTTTTTGGTAATAGTAAAGAAACGATTGCTTTTTCTTCTTAGTCTCGCTCAGGGTGTAAAATCCTGAACCATCTACCGCCCAGGCTATTGCTTCTCCCTGAGGCTCTTCCTGATACGCTATCTGAACCGGCTGGCGCTTCAATAACGTGATCAGGTCCTCATTCAAAGTGTTTTCCCAATAAAAAATGCTTTCGTAGTTCTTCATCAGCACATCGCCTCGTTTCGAGTAGTCGGCACTTACAATTTGAGAAAATGGCAATGAGGTTACTTCAGCTGCAGTGAGTGTGTCTGTAGTCGAATAAGGAAATCTAAGTTCGTACAGGTACACTGGGTTCTCACGTTTCGATATGACATACAGATTTCTAGTTTTATGGTCTATCATGAGAGACTCGGTATCCTTGATTCCTTTGGGAAGACGGAAGACCACCCTGTCAATCGAAGCAATGTCGGTTTCCGACACCCCGGAAGCTTCAGGCTCTTCGAATCTGTAAATATACTTGTACGGATATGCGGCGTCATTGTCGCCGATATCTGCAACGTAGACATAAGTTTTCCCGGGATCGGGTCCCGGCCCCACGGCAATGTCTTCCCAATCACGATTTTCGATTCCGTTCAGATGACATGTAAGCACTGTCTCAAGCTTTTCATTCAGCAAATAAATTTCAGGGTCATTGCCACTGTCGTTGTGCGCCCACAGCATCCCTTCATTGCGAACGCTGGACGCAACGCCCGAAATTTCCTTCAGTTTTTTATTTTGTAATTCAGCTAATATTTTTCCCTTTTCAAACCTATCGGTTGTTTTTGTCTCCTGCGCGCACGCAGTTAGTGCAAATACAAACAAGACAACAAGATTGATCTCGATATTCATGAGGTTAAGCTTCGATTAAAATTCCCTTAAAAATGTCGGTTGAATCCGGAAACTCTTGGGAATATTTGTCTGAAGGGTTGGCAAGATCTGCGTAACTTGCAAAAGGTCGCCCTGGAAAATAACAACTACCACTTTGGATGGGATATTCACCAGTTTACATCGTGTTTTTTACAGCTTTCAACTTATAAAGAATTATTCATACCAATTTAAAAAACACACACCTCCCCTCGGCGATTCAAGATTGAATCTTTGTTACCTTGCTCATTGATCGAAGTTTGCTAATACTATGAAGGACATCAAGTCAGTGACGGGTTCAGAATATGCGTTCCAGGATCGCGACCTCAGTTGGCTTTCGTTTAACGAAAGAGTTCTACGCGAAGCTGAACGCGACTCGGTACCGCTAATGGAGCGAATAAAATTTCTTGCCATATCGTCGTCGAACATGGACGAATTTTTCCGTGTCAGGATGCCCGCATTAATGGCGCTAAAACACATCGCCTCGCCTGACAAAGGCAAAGGCTTCAAGGCACTACTTGGGAAGATCAATGAGAAAATCAACGATCAGCAGGAACGATTTGGAAGCATCATTAAAACGCAACTGGTTCCCTCGCTCAAATTACAGGGCGTACACCTCGTTTATAATGAGCCTATCCCGGAATCCATTCAAAAAAAGCTCAAAGATTATTTTATCTATTATGTGGCCACCTATATCCGGGTTGCAAATCTCACAAAAGGCTCGCAGTTCTTTCCTGAGAACAACAAGCTGTATTTTGCCTTGCCCATCCGATACAAAGACGGCGATCAGTTCTTTATTGTAAATATTCCTTCCGATTCTCTGTCGCGATTTGTAACCGTGCATCAAGATGGCGTGCAGTACGTCATATTTTTAGATGACATTGTCCGTCTGAATCTACCAGTGATTTTTAAGGGTGCCGACATTGCTGGTTGCTACAGTTTCAAAATTACAAGAAACGCGGAGCTCGACCTCGAAGATGAATTTACAGGCAACCTTGCAAAAAAGATCGAAAAGAAAATAAGGGTTCGCGACTTTGGGCTTGCAACACGGTTTCTATACGAACCGGGTTTGCCCGATGGAATGTTAAAGATGCTGAAACACAGATTCAACCTCGAGGGTGCCAACATTATTGCCGGAGGGCGGTATCATAACTTAAAAAACCTGCTGGAATTTCCCCTTAAGGACACCATCTTCCAATATGATCGTTGGCCACAGCGCGACCTTAATGTCGAGGCCCGCTCCCTGTTCGACAGCATATCATCTTCAGACCTGTTGCTTCATACGCCTTATCACGATTATAACCCGGTGATCCGTTTTTTTAACGAAGCGGCCATTGATATCCATGTAAAAAAGATCTATGTAACGCTGTACCGGATCGCCAACGATTCGCGCATTGCCAATGCGTTGATGAGCGCCGCCAAGAATGGTAAACAGGTCGTTGTTTTCGTTGAACTAAAAGCAAGGTTCGATGAGGCCAATAACATTAAGTGGGCAAAACGCATGAAAGCTGCAGGCGTTCAAATCATCGAAAGCATTCCAGGTCTAAAGGTGCACGCAAAAATTGCGCTTGTAAAAAGAAAAGTTCATCACAGGGTCGAGCTTCTCGGTTTATTAGCCACCGGCAACTTTAACGAGACTACTGCAAAATACTATACGGACCACGTATTGCTGACTTCTCAAAAGCATATACTTCGCGAAGTAGAGAGGCTATTTGTTTTTTTGAAAAAAAGAAAAAAGCATCCGGCAGAAACCAAACTTCACTTTAAGCATTTATTGGTCGGACAGTTCAATTTACAATCCCGCTTCTTGCAGCTCATCGACAGAGAGATCTATAATTGCAAAAAAGGACTGCCCGCCGGTATTATCATTAAGGTGAATAATATCGAGGAAAAAGTATTGATCGCAAAGCTATACGAAGCCTCCCAGGCCGGAGTTAAGATTACGTTAATCGTGCGAAGCATCTGTTGCTTAATTCCCGGCCTTCCAGGAATGAGTGAGAATATTTCCGCCAAACGGATCGTAGACCGCTATTTGGAACATGGACGAATCTTCATTTTCAACAACAACGGTAGCCCAGAAGTATTTCTTGGTTCCGCCGACTGGATGAACCGAAATGTTTACCGAAGAATTGAAGTGTGTTTTCCTGTATTGGAACCAGAGCTAAGATCGCAGCTGATCAAAATCATAAATATTCAAATGGAAGACAATGTGCAAGCTGTTGGCCTGGATTCCCGCTGCGATAATGTTGATCTCATACAGGATCCCCGAAATCGCGTCCGTTCCCAGCTTGCAATTGCTGAAATGCTTCTGGAGGATCCTCCAAACTTAACTTTATCCGAGGCTGTTCCCGTCGGGGCTACTAGTACGCCATCGCAAAGATAACTGTACAGTAGAATTGTCTGTAAATAACCAAAAGGGCTATCGGCATGCAGCATTAAGCGTAAAAGGAATGACGGTTATTTTTTGCTACGGCGTACCAGCCATGTTAACAAGTTTCACAAATCACAATCTTTCTCCGTAATCACAGGATT
>DASUTP010000371.1:0-3187 GCA_036374515.1 Chryseolinea sp.
AGCTTACGAGTTGAAAGATGATTTCACAATTTTCAGGGCTACGTTACAAGAAAGTATCGATTTTGTTGTAAGCGAATGTGATCTTGCTGCGTCCCTTTTACCAGAAACATACGCGTCAGGTGGTGGTGACATCGGAAGAGCAACCAAAGGAGCGGCGCTTGCTTTAAAATCTCGTATGTTGCTCTATGCTGCCAGCGAACTTTATAACAATCCAAGTTGGGCTGCTGGCTACGCTAATCCCGAACTTATTTCAGTTACGGGTGACAGGACCGCAAAATGGCAGGCCGCGAAAGATGCAGCAAAAGCTGTGATCGATATGGGAATTTATAGTTTGCAAAGTACAGGAGATCCCGTGAAGGACTATACTGATTTGTTTCTCTTAAAAGATAGCAAGGAAAGTATTTTTAGTCGCTACTTTATTAAAAGTCGCGGATGGGAAGACGGAGCGCTGCCTGGATTGGCAAACGGCCCCAACGGATACCACAACTGGGGTGGAAATACACCTATTCAAGAGTTAGTTGATGATTACGAAATGACCGACGGGTCGAAATTCAGCTGGTCAAATCCAACGCATGCCGCAGCTCCCTATGCAAATAGAGATCCTAGGTTGTCCGCTTCGATCTTATATGATCAGGCGCTCTGGAGGCCCCGCCCTGCAGATGTTAAGGAAATCGATCCCGTTGGAAAGATCATTATCAGATCGGTTGAAACTGCTCCCGGGGTGTGGACACCTGGACTTGATACGCGCGATGGTCCAATTGAAGACTGGAACGGTGGTTACTCCGGATATTATCTGAGAAAATTTGTAGATCCTACAGTCGTGCATGAGTACGCTGCAGCTGGCGGCAATCAGGAAGCCCCCTGGCATTTCTTCCGCTATGGAGAAATCCTTCTAAATTATGCGGAAGCTTGTATTGGACTCGGTGAGGAAGATGAAGCCAAGACGTATTTGAATATGCTACGCGAGAGAGCTGGTATGCCAGATATCACTGAAACTGGACAGGCGCTCGTTGAACGATATCAGAATGAGCGTCGCATTGAGCTTGTTTTTGAACAACATCGCTACTTCGATATCAGAAGGTGGATGATTGCTCCGGAAGCAATGGGCAGAAATGCAAATGGTATCGTGATAAGCCAACCACTTGCCGGACCTGTGAGTTACACACGAAATAAAATTCAGGATCGTGCGTGGAATGATAAACTGTATTTCCTACCGATCATTCTTGATGAAATGAACAAGAATCAAGATATGATTCAAAACCCATTATATTAATCGTAATGCTGAAGAGAAAGCCATCTGGAAACAGATGGCTTTTTTTATTTTTACCTGGAAAAACTGAAACAGTTTATATGAGGGCGGTTCTACTTTTAGTGACATTTTTTGTGGCCATCGGTTGCTCGCCAGACAATGAGACGCTGTTCCGGCTCGTTCCGCCCGAAGAATCCGGCATCGATTTTATCAATACAGTCGAAGAAAAAGACACCATCAATATCCTCACCGTTCAGTATATGTATCATGGAGGCGCCGTTGCCATCGGTGACTTTAACAACGACAGCCTCAGCGATATTTTTTTTAGCGGCAACATGGTACCTAACCGGCTGTACCTCAATCGTGGTAACATGAAATTCGAAGATGTGACCGCGACATCCGGCGTTAATGCAATGGAAAAATGGAATGCTGGTGTGGCATTGGCAGATGTGAATGCCGACGGATGGCTGGATATTTATGTGTGCGCTACAATCAGCGATGATTCAACAAAAAGAGCAAACTCCCTTTTCATCAACAAAGGTTTAAACGAAAATAAGATCCCCACTTTTGCAGAAGAAGCGAAGCAATACGGTATCGCCGATACAGGCTATAGTCAAAATGCCGCCTTCTTCGACTACGACAAAGATGGTGACCTGGATCTTTACGTTCTGACCAACCTCGAGAGCGACAAAATACCCAGCAATTACCGACCGCGAATCCTGGACGGGTCCGCGCTCAACAACGATCATTTATACCGGAACAACGGTGACAATACCTTCACGGATGTAACAAGGCAGGGAGGCATCCTGATTGAAGGCTACGGACTCGGGATCGGCATCGCCGACATTAATGACGACGACTGGCCTGACATCTATATTGGGAACGATTATATATCCAACGACATTCTTTATATCAACAATGGGGATGGAACGTTCACCAACGAAATAAAAGATCGTTTAAAGCATCAGTCTCTCTTCTCAATGGGCATCGATATCTCAGATGTGAACAATGACACCTACCTCGACATCGTTAGCCTGGACATGCTCCCGGAAATAAATCTCCGCCGCAAGACCGTGTCGGGAGCGGGCGCTACTTACTACTCGTATATTAACAACCGTGAATACGGATATGAATTTCAATACATGCGGAATATGCTGCATGCAAACAACGGTGACGGTACGTTCAGCGAGATCGGACAGATGGCTGGCGTCCATCAGACAGAATGGAGCTGGTCTTCACTGTTTATGGATGTCGACAATGACGGCAACCGCGATTTGATGATCACAAACGGTTTTCCGAAAGACGTTACCGATAAAGATTATGTCATGTTTAAGCGTGAGGTAGGCGCATTCAATAATCAGCGTTCATTGATCGATTCAATTCCTGTGCTGAAAATTGCCAAGTATGCTTTCCAGAATCAAGGCGACTTTACGTTTGTCGACAAGACAAAAGAATGGGGAATGTTTCGCCCTTCATTTTCAAACGGCGCCGCATTCTCGGATCTCGATAATGATGGGGACCTGGATTACGTTGTTAATAATATTAATGACGTTGCTTTTCTCTATGAGAATACTTTATACGGCAAGTCATCTCCTCATGCTGACAACAGTTTCTTGAGATTAAAACTAGCGGGACCACAGCAAAACAGATCAGGGCTGAACACAAAAGTGACCGTTAAATACAATGGCAAAACGCAATATCAGGATCATTCAATTTATCGTGGCTATTTGTCGACCATGGAGGATGTGGTTCATTTTGGACTGGGAAAAACGCAAAAGGTCGATACGCTTATTGTTGAATGGCCGGACGGTAGCGTTCAGGAGCTCTACAATCTAAGCGTAAATCAGGTTTTAAAATTGAATTATTCCAATGCACAGAAAGAGTCTGGCACGCACGGCAACAGCAAGCCTTTGAATACATTGGTACAAGAAATTTCCG
>DASUTP010000372.1:0-12479 GCA_036374515.1 Chryseolinea sp.
CGAAGACGTCATTGTCGACGCCGGTCCGGATTGTTGGACAAACGTGAGCTGGACGTTGCCGTCAACTTCTGATTGCAATGAAGTTCAATTAGTAAGTACACACAGTCCAGGCGATTCTTTCCCATTTGGATCATCAGAAGTTAGTTATACATTCCGCGATGTTGCAGGAAATACATCGACCTGCAATTTTCAGGTTGTAGTGAAAAATGAAAAGCAGCCGACGGTTGCAAATTGTCCCAATGATATCATGATCGAAGCAGACGACCTCGGTTTTGCCATGGCCACATGGACGGAACCTACTGCGACTGCGGCGTGCGGACAATTATCCGTGTCGCGATCGCATACACCCGGGCAGTCGTTCCCCATCGGAACAACGGCGGTTTCTTATACGATTGCTGACGATCACAGCAATAAAACTGTCTGCAATTTCTACGTTATCGTTTCTCCAGCTAAAATTGATGTTGAGGTCGGCAGGGCTATAACGCCCGACGGTAACAACGTCAATGATTACCTTGAAATTGTTAACATTGAAAAGTACAAAAACAATAGCATCGTTATAGTTGATCGGTGGGGCGGAATCATTTATAAAGCCAGCGGTTACGACAACAACAAGACCGCATGGACAGGTATGAACCTGCACGGTGGCGCAGTACCCACTGGAACATATTTTTATACATTGTCAATTTCCAACGGCGATGAAAAAGTGCAAAAGACGGGGTTTATAGAATTGGTACGATAGGGAGGTATTCGTCCACCTAAAACAGACAACGGTATGCCTAGTTATAAGTTTAAATAGCTTGTGTATGCAATTACCGGCTGCTAACTACCGCTCATACACTGACCCAGCACAATTTTAATAAAAGGGAATTACGTTATCCTTTTTGTTTGAATCGGTAGCACCCAATGTGTTCCATTGCAAATAGGACAGGAATGAGTGCCAGGAGAGAGCTCATGTAATTCCCCACACTTACAACAACAGTACTGCCCGGCCTTTGAAATAACAGAAAGTTGCTTGCCGAAGAGCTCAGGCAATATCGGTAATCCAGCCTTTACGTCGTCATCTGCGTAAAAAAAGACACTTACCTCGCCAGAGGTTTCAAGATAAGCTTTCTTAACCTGGCCGAGATGATCAACATTTCTCAATCGCAGTTCTGTGAAAAATTCGTCTTGCGCCAGACTTTCCTTCTCAAACTTGCGAAGAGAGAATTTGCCCTCATCCACCAGGCACTCGGTTTCGCCTTCCAGGAATTTTTCAACCCAACGACTTTTCCCCGTGGCCCATGTTATGAGCCGATACAGGATAAGGACGACCAGGAATACAACAAGAGCATGCACAATGGCCACATCCTCGTAAAACATGGGGTCACCCGCCGCCGAGCCCAGCGAAATAATGATCACCATCTCAAATATCGATAGTTGTTTTACGCCTCTTTTGCCCGCTATCTTCAGGACAATCACCAACGTAAGAAACATAATTACCGATCGCAGCATCACTTCCAGCAGGAAGTCAAGAGGTGCGTCGTTGAGGAGAATTCTTTGCCAGTCGAACATAAAAGTAATGGGTTGATGAAAAGTAAGAATTATTCAACTGTTTTCGAAGATATCTCATCGACGCTGATACAAAAAATTGCGAGCCCTTCTAGAACGGAAAGGATCAATCTTTTCAAGATCCAAATACTAAAATAAGTATCCTGGGAGCGCTTAGCCTATCGTCTATTGTTGCTGCAAAGCCAGCGATGGGCGCGACTGATTTCATCAACTCAAATGCGAAGAATTTTGCTTTTGTAAACCGGTTCTCTGTAGTTCACATCGCGGCAGCATCTGTTACAACAGAAGGTAATCTTTCCAAATCAACCATTTTTGCACGGTTTGCTGATTGGGTTTTCACTTTATATAAAATTGTCTCGCTAGGCAGCGTCTAAAGGAAAGAAAAAGAGGCTCGTCCACCCTTAGGAGACAAACCTCTTCGTCTAAGAACTTTTCTTTTAAGGTTTCGCTATTTGCGGGCCCGCACCAGCGATCTATTTAATTTCTTTCTCCATATTTTCTGCTGTGCTCAGGTGGTGCTCCAGCGTGGGAATCTTTTCAGCGGCCCAGGATTTGATCTGCTGGTCCTCACAATCATCCGCTGCTTTTTTAAACAGGTCTACTGCGTCTTTGTGATCCTTGACCATCAGTTCAACATAAGCTTTGTCAAAGTCGGTTCCGGATTTTTCGGCAAGGTCATCGTATTTTCTTTTGTGCTTGTCACTGATTGACGAAGGCAAGGTGATATTCTTACCGGTGGCAAGCGTTTTCAGCTCTTCATTTGCCTTGGTGTGCTCATCAACCATCATTTTTGCAAATTCTTTGACCTTTGCCGAGGTTCCTTTTGTAAGCGCCAGCGAACCTGCCTGAACTTCCATCATGCCGGCGTCGGCTGCTTCCATCGCAAATTCAGCATCAGCTTCGAAATTTGTGGTATCAAATTTTTCTTCATTCTGCTCTTCAGCAATCTCTTTGCTATCGTCTTGCTTTTTTTCGGAACAAGACGTGAGCAACAGGCCACAAAAAAGGGAAATAAAAAGGATAGACGTTTTCATATAATTTCAGTTTCACTTTCCGTTGTCAAAATCGTGCCGTCTGGAAAAGCGAAGAATTGCGGGGCAAGAAAAAAAAATCGATAAGGAGTGAGTATAAATCGCCATGTCGGGTGTAGATCATTTTGCTCATATCTGGCTGCAATGATACGAACTCCGTTGGGTAATGGGGGGCTGGCACAGTTTTCAAAACGGGTCTGCAAACAATAAACTTTTTGAAGTTGGATTTTAACATAGTCAGTTTGTCGATAGCGACAGTAATTTCAACCACTTTGATGACCCTGTTCAGCTATCTGGTGAGCTTTATCCGTAGAAAGAAATTTAGTGAGCCCGAGCTGCTGAATGATTTGATCAGACGATGGAATAAAAAGACGTTTTCCGCCGTGACGCCATTTATTGGGTGGTTCATTCACTATGCCGTGGGATTTTTTTTCAATTTTCTTTATCAAGGCTACTGGATCACCACCGACTCAAATCCCACGCTCATTAGTGGAGTTATTTTTGGTGCGTTGGCTGGAGTCGTCGGGATCTTGGGATGGAAAGTGGCGTTTGCACTACATTCGAATCCCCCATTAACTGATTTTAAAGAATATTATCTGCAGCTTTTTTTTGCGCATATCGTCTTTGGCGTAAGTGCCTTGGTGACTTTAATGCAATTCTAAGGGGCATGGGGGCTTCGGCCGATCAACAACCATCAGGTCCAACTATGGGTACAAAAATGTACAGCTTAGCAAAAAGTCAACACATTTTTTGAACAACGACCGTGATCGGAGTTAGAACGGCCTCAAATAATCAAAGATTGATGTATAAGCATGAGGTATAATATTTGACGGAGCATCTTAAACATTTCAATTATGGCAACGAAAAAATCTGCGGGCACCTCGCGCAGCAAAACCGGTCCAAAGGACAAAAGTTATGTCAACAAAAAGCAATCTCACGAGGTTAACTATGAGCCTAAGCGAAAAACGCCTGCGAAGAAATTCGGTGGAAAGTAGAAACAACACCGGCTTTGTTTTCTGGAATTAGGCTAGATGTTGATAAAAATGTGGTTGAGAATAACAATAACATAGAAAAATATTATGACAAAGAACGAGGGGAAATATGCCCTGGTTACCGGCGGTACCAGTGGCATCGGATATGAACTTGCGAAACTTTTGGCTGATGATGGATATAACCTAGTCATCGTTGCTAGAAGTGAAGACGATTTACAGAGGGTCTCGGCTGATCTGCGCAGTCAGTTTGGAGTTGAGGTTTTAACCATGTCGAAAGACTTGTTTGAACGCGAAAATGCATTTGCGATTGGCGAGGAGCTAAAGGCGAAAAACATCGAAATAGACATCCTTGTAAACGACGCGGGACATGGCCAGTACGGTGAGTTTGTTGAGACCGACATCTGGAAAGAGCTTAAGATCATCGACCTCAATATTTCAAGTCTGGTGATCCTTACAAAAATATATTTACAGGAAATGGTGGCGAGAGGTAGCGGAAAAATTCTTAATGTTTCTTCCATCGCCAGCAAGATACCCGGTCCTTGGCAGTCAGTATATCATGGCACCAAAGCGTTTGTCCAATCATTTACCGAAGCTGTTCGCAGCGAGGTGAAGGATACGGGAGTAACAGTTACGGCACTCCTACCAGGCCCTACGGCTACAGCATTCTTCGAAAAGGCTGATATGACGGAGTCGAAAATTGTGAAGGAAGGAAAACTTTACGACGCGGCAGATGTAGCAAGAGACGGGTACGAAGCCCTTATGAGCGGAGACGATATGGTGGTTTCTGGTTTGAAGAATAAGCTGCAGGTTGCGATGAGTAGCGTAACGCCCGACGCAAAGCTTGCTGATAAAATGAAAGAAAAACAAGAACCTGTTGGTAAGAGAAAACGACTATCTGATAGAATTTATGGAAACGATGACAAACCATATTCCGGCTAAAATCTGAGACACTCTCACTTTCTCGTGCATTCACCGCTGAGTTCTGCATTGGTACCAAGGTTATCCTCAATTTCTACAATGACTGAAGCGGCCTTTGGAGATTCTGGCGTCAATGCACTTACAAGCCATTCAGGCTGGGCTGCTAAAACCGTCCGAAGTTACCCTTCGACTGCTGTTCTGAATTTTTTGGGATATGAAACGATCGTTTAAAATATTGTTAATCGTGGTGGCATTACTGGTGGTCATTCGCCTGATCCTGCCATACGTAGTGTTGCATTATGCAAACAAGACTTTGGCGACCATGAATGGTTATTACGGACACATCGACGATATCGATCTTGCGCTGATTCGGGGAGCCTATAAAATCGACAGCATTTACATCAACAAGAAAGACACACTTACCGCGAAAGAGTCACCTTTTTTTTCCGCCTCGACGATTGAACTTTCGGTAGAATGGAAGGCGTTACTGCACGGGTCAATAGTAGGCGAACTGATTTTTCAAAGGCCAATGATCAAGTTCACGAAAGAAAAAGTAGAGCCGAAGGACCTTCGAAACGATTCAACGGATTTCCGGAAATTGCTTGAGGGTTTTATGCCTTTAGAGGTCAACCGGTTTGAGATTAAAGATGGTAGAATTCAATACTTGGATTCTACGTCAAAACCGAAAGTCGATATCTCGATGACCAGTGTTTACCTGGTTGCCCTGAATCTCAAAAATAGTTACGACTCCTCGGCGTTGCTGCCTGCTACAGTTACTGCCAACGCAAATGTGTACGAAGGCAAGTTTGAATTTTTTCTAAAGATTGACCCTTTGGCTGAAAAGCCCACATTTGACATGAATGCAGACCTGAAAAACACCAACCTGGTTTTGTTGAACGATTTTTTCCAGGCCTATGCGAAGATCGATGTCAATAAAGGCCGTTTCGGAATGTATACAGAGGTGGCTTCCAAGCAAGCAAAGTTTGCGGGGTATGTGAAACCGATCATAAAGGATCTGGATGTAGTAGGCAAGGAAGACCGCGATGATAATTTATTTCAGAAAATTTGGGAAGGTTTTGTAGGGGCTGTCGGAGAGGTATTCGAGAATCAGCCCAAGGACCAGATTGCCACGAAGATCCCTTTTGAAGGGCGCCTCGATAATCCCAACACCGACGTTTGGATAACCATCATTAATATTCTTGAAAATGCATTCATACGAGCGATCCAGCCGTCGATAGACAATGAAATCAGCATTGGATCGGTGGATGCAAAGGTGAAGGAAAAGGAAACGTTTCTCGAGAAAGTTTTCGGCGGCGATGAAGAAGATAAAACGGAAAAGGAAGCGAAGGAAGAAAAAAGAAAAGATAGAAAAGAAAAACGAAGAGAGCGACGGGAAGAACGCAAGGAAAAGCGCAAGCAAGGGGATTGATGTCCTTTCCAGATGTCTATCGGAACGCACTAGTCTCTATTACTACACAGCAACAACGGTTATCTCATTTTAAAAAGCTTCGTGGTAAGGACAATTTCGGACGGAAACTGTGGCGTGCCATTGTCTTCTGCAGTAATAAAAACCCGCACCGGTTTGGCCGCCGTGACAGCATTTAATTTGCCTTTCCGCGTACTGGAGAAGAGGCCTTTTGAACTTTCCAATTTACCAAGGTGGTGAGCCCGGTTTTCAGCGGTTTCAACCCATACAACATACGTGTTCTTAGAAGGCTGAAGGTCCTTGGATTTAACGATGTCCGTCACCTGAAGCCGAACGGCATAATTGTCATTCTTATCCCCTTTAATTTTTACCGATCCCTTAGCCGTTGGGATTACGGTGGATGGAATAAATGATATTTTTTTAGCGCATGAGGTAAATGCAATCACGATGAATGCAAGTAATGATATTCTCATAATGTTGAATATTAATTGATGCTATACTTGACAAGGAGTCTGACATACTCTAGAAATAACTGTGCCATCTTAAACACGATTCTTTCCCGACTGTATCCCACTCATTGTCGGGACCTTTAAAATGGGTCGGCCTGATCGAACACAAACGGGCCGCTATTTTGTAAAGATCCGAAGTCGCAGCCCACGGAGCGATCAATCGCGCGTCACGTTTTTTTATTAACATCGGATCGTCTCCGGATTCGGTGGCGAGCATGTTTCGGCAACGAACGGTTAAGTCATACTAGCTAGTTTATCAATTGCCCGGAATCTCCTGCAATTATCTGCATAACAGCGGACCACTTACCTTAAGATCTTTTTATCAGCCTTATGTGACTTGCTTTTTCAATTGCTGGTATACAACCAGTCCTAAAGCGATTCCGATTGCACCAAGCGTCATTACCTTTAGAGCTGCGGGAACAGATTCTGTTTTTTTAGGTATCCACAGAACCCCATTTTCGTTGGCTACCGCTGGTTCATCGGTATACCGGCCAGTTTCCGGAAGTGCGGTTTGGTCAAAATTTCGTGAAAACACCTCAAGTTCCTCACGCATGGAGGCGCCGCGCATAACTCTACCGTGGCCCGTGGCGACCGTCTCGGGCTGTAATGCCGCTAGCTTCAACACGGAGAGTTTGGCAGAGGCCCAGTTACAGGTGAAATATTTTGGTGGTCCCGAGATTTCTTCCTTTTGAAGAATCGTTGAAAGTAAGGATTCGGCTTTCGTAGTGACAAATGCGTCTCCTGCGATCAGGACCTTATCTTGTTCTCTAAACAAACTAATGTGACCGGGCGAATGCCCTGGTGTGTGTATAAATTTCCAACCAGGAAGCTCCGAAATCTTTTCGTTAAACGGGATCGGTTTAACGTTTTCCTCAATATCTATGGGTTCCGATGGAAACAAAAACGAAAAGCTGGCCATCAATCCTCCACCGACGGATGGATCGGGCGGAGGATAGGATGACTTGCCAGTCAAATACGGCATCTCCAGCTCATGTGCATAAACTGGTACATCCCATTCCTCGAGCAAAGTTTTTAAAGCACCTACATGATCAAAATGCCCATGCGTTAAAACGATGGCAGCGGGCTTTGAATTTTCGCCAAACAATGAGGTCGCCAATTGTTTTATTTGGCCCGCAGACGATTTAAGACCCGCGTCTACTAATATCCAGGTGCCCGCATCGAAATTCTGTATCACGTAAAAGTTAACGAACAAATGTCGTTTTCCCCAGACTCCCGGAGCGACATTAAACATCGCATGGGAGGAATCGTTTTGTGCAAGTTTTGTATCCATATGGTTTTTTCAAAGTCATTGTTTTAGTTGCCCGAAGGCCAAGGACATGTCAATCGTTGTGGCTTATTATTTGAAGGCTAACGTCCCGTTCCGGTGCGCAGACTAATTGCCCTAACCTTAACCGAAGAATTAAGAGTCTTGCTGCGACCGAAAATTTATTACGGATTGTCTTTTTCCGATCTCCTGGTTTTTTTCCCGGTTTCATTTTCATCAGCCTGGCTGCGGTTTCCCGGTAGATTCCTTTTTTCTTTTTGCGTTACCGTATTGTCGTTGTCATTTTTTGAATCATCTGACTCATTTGATTCTGACACTCCAACACCTGGTCCTGGTCGCTTGGACGGGTCCTCAATGGTGTCTCGAGCAACCTCCTCTTTGCCAACTGCATCATCTTTTTCGCGGGGATTGTTGGCTTTTTCAGATTGTTCCCGCGACTGAGCCAACGTGACAATGCTAAGCATCATTACACCAATTAGGGTCAAAAAAATCTTCTTCATTTTGTGTTTGTTAATAATAAAAATTTGTGACGGGACTGTTCACCACTAAAAAAAAAGAATTCCGACTTAGTCGGAATTCCCTGGGTTTGTAGCGTCGTGGCCTCCAATTTTTACGATCTTGTTATAAAGTCCGAACAATAAAAACGGTGCAGCCCATTGTCCGATGAATAAAGAAGCATGCTTTTTACCCATCAAGTGCAATGTTAAGGATGTCGCCATTGCTCCAATCGAAGACCATAAAAAAAGGTCTGATGGTAATTTCGAAGTTTGTGATTCGATAGTCTTCGCCACCGGGCCTTCTTTGTGCTCGGGGTTAAAATTCGCGGCCTTACTCTTGAGGCGCTCTTTTTCCAATACGTCAGTAGTCATAATAATTTATTTTTAAATTGTGAAAAATCCAGGTACCCAGTAGTTTATTTAATGTACCGACCTCTATATGTCAAAACGAGGTCCGTGTTTTTTTACGGTCTGAACAGGCTTTGTTGTAAAAAAGCGTAAAACGTTTTCTACACCTCGATGTGGTTCAGGAAGCTGTTTCCTCACAACAAAAATGTAACCAAACGCCGGCGAGGCATGCGCTGGACTGACGCTCTCACAACGGTATAGGTATGCGCAATAGTGCCATTCTGAGGTTCGCCGCGCATCCAACGTCGACTAATATCCACAGAAATGCTTTCCCCAAAACTGTATTAAGTTCCCCATCAAAAGGCAAAAAACACCGGTACGCCATCGCAATAACTGTACAGCAGAATTGTGTGTAAATGGCCAAAAGGGCTATAGGCATGCATAATTAATTAAAAAGGAATGACGGTTATTTTTGCTACGGCGTACTAGACTATGCGGTGGTACGGTTTTTACTCATACTCTGAAACCTGACGATTCCGGCGGGCAACTTTATCCAATCTTGAATATTATGAAAGCGGCAGTATTTCACAAAATGGGTGACATTTCGGTAGACACCGTAGATGATCCCACTATCGAAAAAGATGACGACGTAATCATTGGTATTACGTCAACGGCGATTTGCGGATCGGACTTGCATATCTACGATGGCTTTATTCCTCAGCTTAGGGACATGGTACTGGGCCACGAGTTCATGGGCATTGTTGAGGAAGTGGGACGGGGCGTGACGCGATTAAAAAAAGGCGATCGCGTGGTCGTGCCTTTTACTATTGCTTGTGGCCAGTGTTTTTTTTGCTCCCAAGGATTCCACCCAAATTGCTTGCATACAAATCCTGAGAAGTATGGTCCGCGAGGAAATCTGTTGGACAATAAAGGAGGCGGAATGTTTGGTTATACGGATCTATACGGAGGATACAACGGGGGGCAAGCGCAATATGTGCGCGTTCCTAAAGCGAACGCGGGCCCTAAAATTATCCCCGACGGACTCACCGACGATCAAGTTCTGTTTCTCACGGACATTTTTCCGACAGGATGGTCGGCAGTAAAATGGGGCAAGGTTAAACCAGGGGATTCCGTAGTAATATTTGGAAGTGGACCGGTGGGGTTGATGGCGCAGAAAGCCGCCTGGGTTCATGGCGCGGAACGCGTCATTGCCGTCGATCCGCTGGAATACCGTCTGGAGAAAGCGCGTACCGTTAACGGCGTTGATACGATTAATTCTGAAGACGACGACTTGATGGATAAGATCTACGAGATGACTAATGGCCGCGGTGCCGATGTCGCGATCGATGCGGTAGGGATGGAGGCCAGCCGGACTTTTTTAGAAAAAGCCAAGGCAGTTTTAAACGTAGAAAAAGGCACTGCAAAGGTAATAGAACTTTGCGTCGAAGCCGTAAGACGAAGCGGGACTGTATCTGTCGTGGGCGTATACGGAAGTCCATATGATAACTTTCCTATTCATCGGATTTTTGATAAGGGACTAATCATGCAATTTGGTCAGGCGCAGACACACGTTTATATCGATCAATGCTTTGAGATGGTTCAAAGCAAGAAAGTCGTACTGGACGACATTATTACGCATCGCTTACCATTGAGCCGCGCATCAGAGGCGTACGACATGTTTAAAAACAAGAAGGATGATTGTGTAAAAGTAGTTTTAAAACCAGGCCTTGATTAAAAATAGAATTTATGAAAGAAATAAGAAATCTCGAAGACCTCTTCTATCATGAGCTCCAGGTGTTATGGAGTGCTGAAGCCATGTTGATCGAGGCAATGCCGCGAATGATCGATAAAGCAAAAAATGAGGGATTGAAAAATCTTTTGCGTCTTCACCTTGCCGAAACTGATCAGCATAAAGTTGCACTGGAGGCGATTTGCAAGATCTTGAACATAGATCCTCGAGGTGACTTCAATCCCGGGATTAAAGGGATTTTGGAGGAGGGTGAAAAGGTTATGGCCAAAGATGCTACCGACGAAGGGATGGACGCTGCCTTGATTGCAGGTGCGCAAAAGGTAGAGCACTATGAAATATCGGGGTACGGCTCGGCTGCCCATTATGCGGAAATGTTGGGCTATGAGGGAATCAGCAAACGCCTTCGGCTTACGTTGGAAGAAGAACAGCAGGCTGATACCAAGCTGAACTTTCTTGCTAAAAATTTAATCAATCCCAGAGCGAAGGTCGCAGAGCTGGAAATTTCAGAACGGTGAACTTGTCGCCATACGACAATAGAATATTGAGGGTAGAAAGGTGTGATGGGACGTGTTGATAGAATAGCGATCGCTATTCATGGAGGCGCAAGTTCAGGATCGGAATATCTTGATACTGAACTTCAAGCGTACGAATCGGGGTTGGAGCGTGCAATTACTGCGGGTTATAAAGTATTGATGCAAGGCCGTTCTGCAATAGAGGCCGTGCACGACGCGGTAATGGTGATGGAAGACGATCCCATTTTTAATGCAGGGATGGGGTCGGCGCTAAACGAAGGTGGAGAGGTGCAGATGGAGGCCGTGATGATGGATGGCAAATATTTGAACTCTGGCGCCGTTGCTTTGGTCAATCAAATAAAAAATCCAGTCTCGCTGGCAAAAGCGATTATGGAAAACAGTAACCATACCATGATCGCCGGGCAGGCAGCAGTAGAGTATGGTGTGAAACATGGGATGATGCCAGTAAGCAGCGACTATTGTATTACGGAAAAGCAGCGCAAGGATTTTTTCCGTCGCGCAGCTGGAGAAATTTATAGGCTACCAGTCAACGGCAAGAAGAAGGCGTATGGAACGGTGGGGGCCGTTGCGGTAGACTATCATGGGAATATGGCGGCTGCAACGTCGACTGGTGGTCCGGCCTTGGCCCACGCGGGTCGAATCGGCGATAGTTCAATCGTTGGTGCAGGGTGTTATGCTCATAATAACACGTGCGCCATCTCTGCTACAGGTCGAAGTGATCAGTTAATGCGGCTAGTCGTGGCGCATGATATTTCGGCCATGATGGAATTGGGAGGAAAAACTTTACAGGAAGCATGCGATTATAAAATCCATGAAAAACACAAAGATGCATTGACCGAGATGGGAGTAATTGGCGTGGATGGCAAGGGGAACATATCATTTTCTTTTAATACCAAATGTATGTGCCGGGCATCGATTTCAAATCATCAGCCCCTCTACATCGCTGTTTATAAATAGTCATCGCCGGGGCGAGTAATCTTGTGGTCCGGGCGGATGAATCGCTCACAAATTTTCGTGAAATCGCGACACATTAAAAAAAATTAGCGGTGAAATTTTCAGAAAACTGAATTGACTACGCTACTATGTTAAATCTTCATTAAACCAAAAAAAAACAATTGTATGGCTACTAAAAAAAGAACATCGGGAAAAACGAAGTCAAATCGAGCTTCAGAGGACAGTCAGTCCGCGCTGCTGGAACTGTTTAAAGATCAATTAAAAGACATCTATTGGGCAGAAAAGCATTTACTAAAAGCACTGCCAAAGATGCAAAAAGCGGCTACTAATGAGGAATTGAAAACAGCAATCGAAACTCATGTTGGCCAAACGGAGGAACAAGTTGGACGCCTAGAACAGATTTTCGAGCTGCTCGAAGAAAAAGCGCAGGCTAAGAAATGCGACGCCATGGCCGGCCTGGTGGCTGAGGGTGAAACGGTTATCAGTGAAACGGAGGCGGGGTCGGCGACCCGGGACGTGGGAATAATTATTTCCGCGCAGAAAGTGGAACACTATGAGATAGCTGCATACGGCGGCCTGGCAACATTAGCAAAAACAATGAACAGGGAAGATATCGCCGAAATCCTGGCCGAAACGCTGGCTGAGGAAAAGGAGACGGACCAGCTTCTCACAGAAATCGCTGAAGGCA
>DASUTP010000373.1:0-4717 GCA_036374515.1 Chryseolinea sp.
TGCTGAAGATGCAGGAACGGCGAACATAAAACGAAAAGATATACTGAACCGCAATTGGGTGTACATACCAATGGGCTACCTGGCATCGGATACTCACCTGCATCGGCTTATTTTCAGGCCCATCGAAGGAAGTATTCTTTCCTACCTGCGCACTATTATTACTGCAATCGGTAACCTTGACACGATTGCCGACTTCGATAAAGAATATATTTTTCATTTTATAAAGCTCCTGAATCGTGTCGAGGAAATAACAGGTAATTCGTTCGAGCTGCCTTCAAAGGGCCACAACGATTCCACGCATGAACCGGCGAAGGCGGCCAGCATCACGTTGAAAGCTTTCTTGCGCTTATTTAAACAGTTGGCACAAGCGCACAGGATCCCATTTAGCGGAGAGCCCCTCAGGGGATTGCAGGTTATGGGGGTTCTGGAAACGCGGAACCTTGATTTCCAGAATGTATTCATCCTTTCGCTCAACGAAGGGTCGTTCCCATCGTTTGGAAGCAAGAACTCATACATCCCATTCAGCATCCGAAAAGCATACGGAATGCCTACTGCCGAGCATCAGGATGCAATGCATGCGTATTTGTTTTATCGAATGCTACAACGTGCCGAGAATGTATTTTTATTCTTCAATACCGAGACCGATGTGTTAGGACAAGGCGAGAGCAGCAGATACCTTAAGCAGCTGATGTATGAAAGCGGCTTGCCACTCGAACGAAGGGTTTTACACGATCCAATCCAGCCAAGCTCAGTCAATCCAATTGTTATCCCAAAAGATAATGGCGTCATTGAGGCCCTCATCAAACTTAGTGCGGGCAACAGCAGGTTCAAAGGAATGTCGCCTTCCGCCCTTAATACATATATCGAATGCCGACTTCGGTTTTACCTGCGCCACATAGCGAAAATACGAGAGCCCGATGAAGTGGAAGAAGATCTGGATGCACGTGTGTTGGGAAATTTTCTTCATGAAGTGATGGAGCTTTTTTACCGTCAGCTTCATGATAAGAAAAAAACCAATCTTGTCGTGGCGTCCGATTTCAGCAACGGTGAAGCTATTGTTGAAAAGCTCATTGACGAAGTTTTTATCAATGCGTATCACCTTGAACCAGGTAGGCCTGTGCGATACGAAGGTCAGCGTTTGGTTGTCAGAGAGATTGTAAAAAGCTTTGCACACCGCATTTTAGAAATGGACAGGCTATACGCTCCGTTCGAAATTGAATTACTGGAGCAAGGAGGATTAGATTACTCGGTGGACATCAACCAGTTCCCGGGATCAGCGTTGATCAGTGGAAAAATTGACAGGGTCGACCGCAAGGATAACTTAGTTCGTGTGATCGATTACAAGACAGGAAAGGATAAGTTGAGTTTTGACAGCGTGGCATCATTGTTCAGCCGCGACGCCAAGAGAAATAAGGCAGCTTTTCAGACGCTGCTGTATGCATTGTTATACAAAACCAATGCAACCCGTTCCGCGCAAAAAATTGTACCTGGGTTGATCAATCGCATGAACCTTTTCGATGATGATTTTAAATTCGGCCTGATGGTGGGAAAAACTTTTGTAGACGACGTGGAACCGCTTCTCCCTGAATTTCACACTCGCCTCAAAGAATTGCTGGACGAGCTTTACGACCCCAATGTTCCTTTCGACCAGACAACCGACGTAGAGTTATGTAAATTTTGCTCGTACCAGGGGATTTGCTACCGTTGAATATTTCAGAGGTACATTATCGCGATTCAATCATCTTCTGCAATGCCATGTATTCATCACGAAGTTTCGCGGCCTCCATAAATTCCAACTCTTTAGCAGCTTTCTCCATTGCCTTTCGCGTACGCTCCGCCATTTTTGTCAGCTCATCTTTAGAGAGGTAGGCGACCACAGGGTCCGCTGCGAGCGTCACCTCGTCGCTTTCAACGTAGTAGTTTCGAACCGATCTCTTCGAATCGGCAACCTTCGTCTGACCCAGTATTGAATCTTTTGATTTCAAAATGGTTTTTGGAACGATGTTATGAGCAAGATTATAATCCTGCTGAATTTTTCTTCTGCGGTTGGTCTCTTCAATGGCCACCTGCATCGACTCCGTAACGGTATCGGCGTACATTATGACACGACCGTTCTCGTTGCGTGCGGCACGGCCGATGGTTTGAACCAGCGACCTCTGGTTCCGTAAAAATCCTTCTTTGTCAGCGTCCAAAATTGCAACCAGCGACACCTCAGGGAGGTCCAGACCTTCCCGTAATAAATTTACACCGACGAGCACGTCGAAAATACCCAGGCGTAGTTCTCGCAGGATCTCAACCCGGTCGAGGGTGGCGACTTCAGAATGAATATAGCGGCATTTGATTCCGACTCTGTCCATGTACTTCGTAAGCTCTTCAGCCATACGCTTCGTCAAGGTCGTCACAAGAACGCGTTCATTTTTTTTCACGCGTTCATCAATTTCTTCCAGCAAGTCATCGATTTGATTTTTACTGGGCCGCACATCGATCTCAGGATCGAGAAGGCCCGTGGGCCGGATAATTTGCTCTACCACAACGCCCTCCGATTTTCGTAATTCGTATTCCGATGGAGTCGCGCTCACGTAGATCACCTGGTTAAGAAGCGCTTCAAATTCGTTAAACGTTAAAGGTCTGTTGTCTAAAGCTGAGGGCAGCCGGAATCCGAAGTCAACAAGATTCACCTTGCGTGAGCGGTCGCCACCCCACATTGCCCTCACCTGAGGTACAGTCACGTGACTTTCATCGACGATCAACAGAAAATCGTCGGGAAAATAGTCAATGAGACAAAACGGGCGCTCTCCCGGCCTGCGCCGATCAAAGTAACGCGAATAATTTTCGACGCCTGAGCAGTAACCTAACTCGCGCATCATTTCCAGGTCGAATTCTGTTCGCTCTTTTAAACGCTTTGCTTCCAGGTGCCGCAATTCAGTCTCAAACATCGCTACCTGCGCCACCATGTCATCCTGAATTTCCCTGATTGCCTGGTGCAGGGTTGATTTCCCCGTGACAAATAAATTCGCAGGAAATATCGTTACGATGGTTTCATCTGAAATTTTTTTTCCGCTGGCAGGATCGATTCGCTGAATGGACTCAATTTCATCACCCCAAAAATATATCCGGACAGCGTAATCGGCATAAGCAAGAAAAATATCCACCGTATCCCCTTTTACCCGGAACGTTCCTCTTTTAAAATCAAGTTCTGTCCTGTTGTAAAGTATATCCACGAGCGCAAATAATAATTTATTTCGCGCTACAACTTCCCCGACTTTCAGCTTGATTACATTCTTGCCAAATTCCTCCGGGTTACCAATCCCGTAGATACACGAAACCGATGCCACTACAATCACATCCCTTCGGCCGGTCAGCAGCGACGATGTTGCGCTAAGCCGAAGCTTTTCGATTTCCTCGTTGATGGAAAGATCTTTTTCAATGTAAAGGTTAGAGGATGGGATGAAAGCTTCCGGTTGATAATAATCGTAATACGAGATAAAATATTCAACTGCATTTTCAGGAAAAAACTGTTTGAACTCTCCATACAGTTGTGCCGCCAAGGTTTTGTTGTGACTAAGCACCAACGTCGGACGGTTCGTACGGGCAATAACGTTCGCCATAGTGAAAGTTTTTCCCGACCCGGTTACACCCAGCAGCGTCTGATGTGGCTCGCCTTCTTCCACGCCTTTGGTAAGCTGACGGATCGCTTCCGGCTGATCGCCGGTAGGCTGGTAAATGCTTGAAAGTTTGAAATCCATGTGAGAATCGTTATCCGTTAAAATCGTTTGGTGTTGGGCGTAAGCTTAATCTTTGTAGCCTGCCGTTCCACTTAAACGTACCAAAGTTGAATAAATAGTTAATCGATCGACGGAGTAAATAGTTTCGCCAAAGCGATGAAAATTGAAAATTTAAAAGAATACCAAAATGTTCGGACAATGGCCGATGCGCCAGCATCAACAGGAGGATGCAGTCAGTGCAAGGTTGTTTAGTTATTCCAGATCAACCACGATTTCTCAGCCTGGATGTGAAGCATTTCCAACCCGTTTTTAATTGTGGCGCCGCGCATTTCAGCCTTTTGTAAAAACATAGTTCGGGCGGGATTGTAAATCAGGTCATACACAAAATGATCCGGTCCGATGTGTTCGAAATCAATGGTCGGCATCGTTTCTGTATTTGGGCTCATGCCTAGCGGTGTCGTATTGATAATAAGCAGCGATTCGCCTATTATTTTAGGATGTTTATCCAGATACTCATACGTTAGAACGCCTTTCCGTGGTTCACGCGAGACGAGGCTGAATTCGATCTTCAGTTTCTTTAACGCTTCGAGCACTGCTTTCGACGATCCCCCTGTGCCCAGTATCAACGCTTTGATCTCTTTATCCTTTGGCAGCCACTTGTCGATCGTTTCGTAAAAAGCTTCAGAGTCGGTGTTATATCCCTTTAGTTTTCCATTGGTGATCTTGATAACATTAACCGCGCCTATTTTTTTTGCAAAACCATCAACTTCATCCAAATATTTCATAACCTGCTCCTTATAAGGTATCGTTACATTAAGACCCGTCAGACCTTTTGTGTCTTTTAAAAGCGGCTCAATATCGGCGATATTCTTTAATGGAAATAATTCGTAGTGATAATCGCGAAGCCCTTCGCGAAAAAATTTTTCATCAAAATATGATTTCGAGAATGAATGACTAACGGTTGCGCCGATTAGTCCGAATACTTTTTCCAT
>DASUTP010000374.1:0-4252 GCA_036374515.1 Chryseolinea sp.
TAGTACGCCCACAGAGCTCACAGGGTAGGCACAGAGTTTCACAGAGATTTCTCCGCGGTTCACTGTGCTACACTGTGAGCTCTGTGTCCGTACTAACTCCATCCCACTCCCTCCCTCACCTCAACTTCCATAAGAACATTTACAAACATTATCTCATGTCTGGACCTCGTTGCATCTTTACGTGAAACTGTTCAACCTCCTTTAATTATCCCCGCCACAATCTTATCAATCGGCAACGTCACACTCTCCCCCGAGAAAGAATCCCAATCAATAAACCGAAACGTTTCCGTTTCATTTGTTTCAGCGTATACTTTTAACTGGTTTTCATCAAAATCAAAAGGCTTTGTTCGCAAGGGTGCAGTTATCGGTTCCAGTGCAGTAACAAAATAATAAATGGAAATAATCTGGTGCGCAGGATTGAACGCGGACATTTGAAAGTAATCTGTAGTATAGATGTGATTATCGACAGAAACTGAAAGATTCATTTCCTCCATGAATTCCCGTTTCAGGCAATCGCGCGTGCCTTCTCCAAATTCAAGTCCGCCACCGGGAAACTTTGTATAAAACCCACCTCGAATATATTCATCCGCTACCAACACCTGCCTTTGTTCATTTACAAGCACGCCATACACGCGGATATTGAAGTGATGCATAATTATCAGAATATTTTTTTCCGCAGGAAAAGCAAACCGATGACAACGGAAATGGTAAGCGAGAGAAACACTACGATGTAAAATGCGTATGAAGAATGTTCGAATCCACTTGGTACATTCATTCCGAAAATGCTGGCGATAAGTACCGGGAAAGTAAGTACGATCGTGATCACCGCCAGCCGCTTGATCACCTGGTTTTGGTTGTTGGCGATGATGCTTGCAAATGCATCGAGTGTACTGCTGAGGATGTTGGCGTAGATATTCGCCATTTCCAATGCCTGTGAATTATCAACGATGAGGTCGTTAAGGAATTCTTTCTCTTCTTCTGTAAGTCCAAGGAAATTTGTCCTTTCAATTTTAGCTAATAACAATTCGTTTGAACGAAGAGCGGTTACAAAATACACCAGGCTTTTCTGGATACGCATCAGTTGAAATAGGTGCTCGTTCTGGCTGGCGTCGTATAATTTGGGTTCGAGCACGTTCCTCCGCTGGTTGATCTCCTTCAGGTGGTCCATGAAGTTCTGGATGATCTTTTCGAAGATCTTCAGCACCATCATATTCTTTCTTTCCGGGTTACGGTGACGAAAGGTGTTAAGGAATTTTTTGATGGCAGGGTTCTCGAATGAATTAACGGTTACGATCTGGTTGTGGGTAAGGATGATGCAGATTGGTATGGTGATATAATAGGCGTCGCTATCGTTGAATGAATTATTCTCAGTCGGCGTTTTAATTACAATCAGCTTTACATTATCTTCTTCTTCAAACCGGCTTCTTTCATCAATGTCCAGTGAATCCTTTAAAAAGTCAATAGGAATTTCCAGCCCGGTCGACAACTCCGAAAATTCTTCCTGCTTCAATGGCGGCAACACATTTACCCATGTATCGCGATCAGGCTTTTCGATCTCGACGGTTTCGTGTTCTATTATTTTGAAGTATTGAATCATGGGGAAAGATAAAAGATAAAAGATAAAAACTAAAAGATAAAAGTGGTTTTAATTTCAAGAATCAAACCACGTGACATCAATATTTTTAAATTGAACATTCGGGGGTAAATATATTTCAAACAGTTCTTGTTATACGAAGAGCATTGAACTCCAAATGAAATCACGAATGAAAAAACTTTTATCTTTTAGTTTTTATCTTTTATCTCATTTAACTGCCACCTTGCCTTCAAACACCCTCTCCGCCGGTCCACAAAGCCAAATATTCACAAACTTATCTTCATCAAGACGGTCGAATTCCACGGTAAGGTTGCCACCGAGTGTTTTTACTTCGACGTCGTTGTAGCCGTTTTCGTTGTGGAAGCATACGAGTGCGGCGGCGGTTACACCGGTGCCGCAGGAGAAAGTTTCGTCTTCCACACCGCGTTCGTAGGTGCGGACGAGGATATGATCTACTTCAGCCATCTGTTCTACGAAGTTGACATTGATGCCTTCCTGTTCGTAATCTTTGCTATAGCGGATATCGCGACCTTTTTTGTAAACGTCGAGTTCCATTACATCGTTTACAATTTTTACGTAGTGGGGTGAGCCGGTATTGAGTACGAAGTCGCCATGTACTTTGCGGACCTTTTCCACGTCCTTCATTTTAAGTGATACGATGCCGTCGGGATCTATTTCCGCTTCATGTTCACCGTCGCTGGCAATAAAGCGGTACATATCCCGGTGTATTCCGAGAGAGTAGGCGAATTTAATCATGCAGCGGCCGCCATTGCCACACATACTGCCTTCACGGCCATCGGCATTGAAATATTTCATTTCGAAGTCGTATCCCGGCTTTTCGTTGAGGAGCATAAGACCGTCGGCACCGATACCAAAGCGACGGTCGCAGAGGCGGCGGATCTGGTCAGTGGTCAGTGAGCTATATTCGTTTTTTCGATTGTCGGCCAGGATGAAGTCGTTTCCGGTACCCTGGTATTTTTGAAAATGTATTGTCATGGTCAGAAAAGGTGGATTAATGGTTCACGCAAACCTGCCTGCTATGCCTTCGCGTTGTTACGGCGAAGCCAGGCCGGCAGGCAGGGATGCGCAAAGATAGGCAACGCGCTAGTTTCTCGCAGCGTCGCCGCGATTTCGCCGCGCACGCCGCGAGAAACAGCGAGTTTAAAGACTCTCACTAAAGATTGCGACAAATTTCTCAATTAGTTTCTCCACCGCCGCTTTCCCATCCCTTGAAAACTCCTGTTTCACCCGGTTAGCAACGATTGCATTTACCGCGAGGCAGTTGTGACCTAGTAGTTTTCCTAGTCCATATATAGCCGATGTCTCCATTTCGAAATTGGTGATCCGGTGTTGCCCAAAGCGGAAGTCGGTGAGGCGGTTGATAAGGCCCGGGTTGCGCACACCCAGTCGCAGGATGCGGCCCTGGGGTCCATAAAATCCGGGGCAGGTAACGGTGATGCCCTGGTGAAATCCACTCACAAAATGTTTGATCAGCGAGGCGGCACCGCTACTGATATAAGGATTGCCAATTTGCCCGTGCATTTGTGTATGAGTTACGAAGGAATGTAATAGTTGGTTCTCTTCTTCGTTATGTTCATGGCGATAGAAGTTGAGGAGGTTGTCGATCCCCAGTCCGTGCGTCGAAGCCACGAAACTATCAACCGGGATATCGGCCTGTAACGAGCCCGAGGTGCCGATGCGGATGATATTAAGGGAGGTGAGTGTGGGTTTTATTTGTCGCGTTTGAAAGTCGATATTCACGAGTGCGTCCAGTTCGTTGACGACGATATCTATATTATCGGGCCCGATGCCGGAGGAGAGTACGGTTATGCGTTTGTTGTTGATGGTGCCGGTATGGCTGATGAATTCGCGGTGTTGGCGTTTGGTGTCGATATGGTCGAAGTGTTTGCTCACTTCTTTTACGCGGTCGGGGTCGCCGACAGTGATGACGGTGGGTGCGATTTCATCGGGGTGGATATCGAGGTGGTAAACGGCACCGCGGGGGTTGATGATCAGTTCTGATTCAGCTATCCGGGCCATGCGATATGATTATGGTTAAGTATATGATTTAGTGGCAGAAATTGGTATATTTGCGCACTTCGGAAATCAAATCTAAGGTTAAAAGTGGATTTCTGAAATATAAGGTCCTGTGGCCGAGTGGCTAGGCAGAGCTCTGCAAAAGCTCCTACAGCGGTTCGAATCCGCTCGGGACCTCTGATGAAAGGATTACAGTCAAGTAATCCTTTTTTCTTTTTATTTATCCTTACAATGGCGGCTGAATTTCAAGGTCTTGTTAACAACGCCATTTTTTTTCCGAAAATAACTTTACAAGGTTTGACAGCATTTAGATAGACTAAATGATAGACTAAAAGTTCGAGGCCGGGTTGGACTCGAACTATGCTGTTGTAGAAAGTTAAACTTAGGAATATGATGTTACCTATTTAGCCAATTTGTAAAACTGATAAAGTGCGCAAGGATGGCATTAGTGTTATTTTCATTCAATACTGCCTGGATAGTAAAAGAAGGACCTTGCTAAACACAGGAATGGCAGTTCCGCCATAGTATTGGCATACTAAGCGTGGATTTATTTCAGGTGGATTGCCTGAGAGTTATGGTGTGGCTGAGGATCTAAATGAACAACTCAAATTAAAGCTACGC
>DASUTP010000375.1:0-4320 GCA_036374515.1 Chryseolinea sp.
AGATACAGATAGTCGTTTTCATGGAAGTCATTGCCAACATAAATATCGGGCCAGCCATCAAGGTTATAATCGCTGACGACAACGCCTAGTCCATATCCAATGACATTGTCTAGAATTCCTGCAGATTTTGTCACATCAATAAACTGGCCGTTATCGTTTCTAAGGAGTTTATCACCGGCAAGCGGGTGAGATTCCGAACGCAGCTTTGCAGATGTGCCAAAGGTTCCGTTCTGATGCAGGGAATGATTCAACATGAACATGTCCAAATCGCCATCTCGATCGTAATCAAAAAATGAAGCTTGGGTGGAGAATCCTATCAGGTCAAGGCCAAACTCCATCGCCCTGTCGACGAATTTTGGCACCCCATTCTCATCATTGCCTTCGTTAATGAAAAGTTGGTTTTTGCCTTTAAAGATAAGGTAATCTCCGAGGTAACCCACATAGATGTCAAGCCTCCCATCGTTGTTCACGTCTGCCAGTGCAACACCAGTACACCATCCCTTAAAGCCAGCAACGCCAGCAGTTTCAGTAATGTTTTTAAATTTCAGATTTCCTTCATTTAAGTAGAGCTGGTTAGGTTCCTGATTCGACGTAAAATAAATATCTGGTAAGTCATCGCCATTGAGATCCCCAACGCCAACGCCGCCTCCGTTATAAAAGTACATGTAGTTGAAGATATTGAAATCCACACTTTCTGTAAGGACATTTCTAAATGTTATGCCTGAAGCCGACGAAGGAATAAAATCAAATTTTCTTTGGTCGTCAGATCGTGAACAGGCCGTAGCGCACAGCAGTATGATCCAAAAAATCCGTGTCCAGGGGATATCCATCAATCGTTCTTTTTAAAAAACTTAATCGCGTCATTGTTACGCACAAAAGCGAGAATTCCTCCATTCCTTGTTTTTAAAGAATGTATATGCCGTAACTCACCGTTGATTTTTATTCCTGATTCCATGGAGCTTAATGCCGTAAAATTTCCTGTGCCGTCGCCTTTCAAGATTAAACCATGGAGGGCGTCATATTTCCCCGCTTCTGGCTTTACCGCCGACAAATTCCCACCCAAAATGATATCCATTTTATTGTCGTCGTTCACATCCTGAATGTCGATCGCATAAACTGGTGAAAATTGCGCGGTAACCGGCAAGGGTCTTCTTTCAAAACCCTTTTCCCTGTTATTAACAAGAACAATTGTATGAGGCTCGTAAAATTTATGAAGCGTCGCTTCCCGAAGCAATTTGCTATCGTACACTTCCTCCATCGACTTTGCTGCATAATCCTTGTAATAAACAAATTTCTTTTTGAGACTGCTCATTTGTTTTATCACATCCTGTCTTAGTGCCATGGGCCATTCCTTCCCATTTCTTGTGAAGGCAAATATAGGCTCCATCGAACCATTCTGATCAAAATCGTTCACATACAACAAAAGGGGTTCTTCGTCGGATGGCCGAAATTTAGAATTCAGTCCGATATTCCCAATAACAAAATCCATGTCACCGTCGTTGTCGAGATCGGCTGTATCCAATTTGTTCCACCAGCCTTCCGATTTCACCAGCCCAGGAACGTTTTCCACCTTCGTCAGTTTTTTCCCATCGTTCTTGAAAATTGTAATGGGCATCCAATCGCCAATAAGCATGAGATCGAGAAAACCGTTTCCATCATAATCAAACCATACCCCATCCGTTACAAGCCCGAGCTTCTTGAACTCCGGTGCAAAGGCACTGGTGGCATCAGAAAAAGTCCCATTTCCATCATTGATCAACAAATACTGGTCGCAATTAAGACCATAGTAAGATGGCCTTACCCGGGTTCCGACAAAAAGGTCTATGTCTCCGTCATTGTCAACATCTGCGGGCTGCACGCAACTGCCTGCTTGATAAATAGGCGGAATTTTACCCTGAGTTTTTACAAATCGGGGCATCCCATTCTTCATTCCGACATTCTCATAAAGTTTATCCTGCAACGGAAGACCCAAAGCCGAATGCTCAGTACCTCCGGTTACTACGTAAAGGTCAAGGTCCTTGTCATTATCAAAATCAAAAAACGCAGCATCAACGTCATCCGCCAACGTGTCCGCGGCAAATACATCTGCTTCAAGTGCGGCAAATCTTTCACTGGTCTTTTGCAAATAAATTTTGCCCGGATTTCCCATTGAACCACCGACAAAAAAGTCGTCAAGCCCATCGTTATTTAAGTCAGCCGTAGCAAAGGCCGGTCCCTCTGTAGATATCATATGGTACAACAGTCTATCACGGTCGAATTCATTAAATTGGTTCTCTTCGTGATTGATGGTTGTGGTCTTAGCCTCGTTAAATAAAGGTTTGATAGCCTGGTCAAATGTTGCCGGAATCTCAATTGCGTTTGCGTGATCAAGTAATAAATTTTGGTCAGCTTTGACATTCCTGAGTATTTGTTGCCTATCGTCTGGCCACGTCACGGACAGGCTATCAACAATCGAATTTTGCCCAATGCCTACTACCATTTTATAGTCCATGCTTGATTGAAATCCGCGCATCGGCATATGCTCTAGATAGACAACTTGTCCCTCTATATATACACGTAGCACCGCAGACAAACCGAACTGATTACCTTTCGGACCCTTAAAAGAAAATGTTAAAAAATGGTTTGATACCGATTCATTCAGCCGGTTTTGATATACAAAGGCTTCTTGGTGGACATTATTTACAACAAGGTCTAAATCACCGTCGTTATCGAGGTCGCCATAAGCAGCGCCATTTGAAAAGTTTGGTTCGTCGAGGCCCCATTCTTTTGCCCTGTTCTCGAATTTTAAATTTTCCGTTTGTACGAACATGTAATTACTAACCTTTTGAGAGGGCATTTTATTCACAAATTCGCTGAAATCAACTTTCTTTCCCTCAATCGCCGCGCGCATATTTTCGCTGCTTCCCAAGAACTCTACAAAATCCTGATTGATCAGGTCCTTGTAAATTCCATTGCACACAAAGATTTCCTTGTTCATGTCGTTATCAAAATCCGCGATGAGACCACCCCAGCTCCAATCTGTTGCGTCAACACCTGCCAGCTGCCCAACTTCGCTGAAGGTTCCATCCTTGTTATTAAGGTGAAGCATGTTGCGCATAAATTGGTGATAATAACCATTGTTCAACCTAAGTTGATAGGTGTCGAAGGTTTCAAAGGCTACAAGTGTCTTCAACCTGAAATCCTCTTCAGGTAGCATATCCGTTGAGAATACTTCCGGGTATCCGTCATTGTTAATATCAGCAATATCGGCGCCCATAGAAAACATACTAAGGTGCCCCATGTAATCGGGTAGCTGCTCTTTAAAAGTGCCGTCCTTATTGTTGATATACAGGTAATCCCGTTCGTAAAAATCATTCGATATGTACAGATCGGGCCAATTATCCTGGTTGACATCACCAACGGACACGCCAAGCCCAAATCCTATGACACTGCCGTAAATACCTGCTGCCTCACTGATATCTAAAAACTTCCCGTCATTATTCCTGTAAAGCTTATGACCTCCCAGCTCATCCCGGATATGTCGAAGATTCTTATATCCTAATGTCGAAACAGGTTTGAAAGAGTTGTTCAGCACATAACAATCCAGGTCGCCGTCTTTATCGTAGTCAAAAAACACCGCATGGGTTGAAAACCCTTTGTCGGCCAGGCCAAATTCTTTTGCGCGATCTGTGAATGTCAGATCACCATTGTTGATCAACAATTCGTTTTCACGGTTGCCGCCGTTAACATCTCCTGAATTACAAACATAGATGTCCAACAAGCCATCGGCATTCACATCTGCCATACTTACACCCGTCGACCAGATCTTTGCACCGGTGACACCGGCTTTTTTCGATATGTCTTCAAATTTCCAGTTGCCTTTGTTTAGAAATAGCTTGTTCTCCCCCATGTTCGAGGTCAGGTAGACATCTGCCAAACCATCATTGTTTATATCGCCGATGGCAACGCCACCACCATTATAAAAATTCCGATATCTAAAGACATCGAGATCTTCCTGGATTGTTAATACATTCTCAAACTCAATTCCGGTATCCTTTGACGCTAACCGGCGGAACAATGTTTTTTTATCCTCTGACCCCTCCTTCTCCGGCTGATTTGTGCATGCTGTTAAAATTAGGACTTGAAAAAATATTAAATACCTCCACATCAGCGAGTGTTGTTTTTTCCGGATGTAAAATAAAAAAAGAAGGCAAGTATTCCACCTTGCCTTCTTTCATTAAACATGAATTGTTAGTTTATTCCGCGCCTGGATATCCGGCGTTTTGCTTCAAATTTGGATTAGAGTCAATTGCGAGCTGAGGTATTGAAAACAAAACGCGG
>DASUTP010000376.1:0-22453 GCA_036374515.1 Chryseolinea sp.
GCGATTCCGGAACTGTGAAAGAAAATACCTCAAATAAGTCAAAAATGAATTGGCTTGATTTTTCCAGGAATAGGTGAAATCCAAACTTTGAACCCCATGAAAATCCTTACTAACCTTTTCTTTTTCCTATTTCTCCTCTTCGCGATGACAAGCTGTGAACTCATCGGCGACATTTTCGGTGCCGGTGTTTACACTGGCATGTTCATCGTGATTTTTGTTATTGTCCTGATCATTGTAATAGTCGTAAGGATCTTCAGACGATGACGTAGCCATTGTCGGATTCACATTTCACTGATCCTCTTCGTTATCCTCCTACATTCTTATTCCGGGTTTATTGAGCGGTCGCGGCCATAGTTCTGCGGAAGACTATGTCACGGATCGGCGCTATACCTGCCTTTAAAAAAAGATTACGGCGGTATAGGGGTAAAGGATTGCCCGATTGTCTAATGCAATAAGAAACTAAACATGCTATGAAACGACAATTAAGATCCATTGCCTTGATTTTTGGGACTTTTTTATCTGCCAGCACATTTGCGCAGGAAAACGATACGAAGGTACCAGACAGTAATATCCAAACTGTGTTTAAAGGAGGCACACATTCCGTTCGCGGTTATGGCGCTATCACCAATAAATTCACTTATCTGGGCGGCGAATTTGCCAACCTCGTGGGCGCCTATGGGGGCGTTTATATCAATCACCAGTTCATGATTGGCGTGGGGGCAGCAGCGATGACAAACAACCTTTCCGTTCCTTTAAAATACAGTGCTAACCCATTGCGCGACATGAGCTACGAATATGGTCAGGTTGGATTGATGATGGAATATGTAGTGGGATCAAACAAGGCCGTTCACGTGGCGTTCAACCTTTTCTCAGGTGCAGGCTTTACACTTCAGCATGAGCGCTACGATTGGCATGATCACGATCATGACGATGATTTTGATTTTGACGAGGATGTAAAAGACGAAAATTGGTTTTTTGTGGTTGAACCAGGGGTGCAAGTTGAGATCAATGTGTTTAAGTGGATGCGATTCAGTCCAGGCATTTCTTACCGCGCTGCATTCGAAAGCGACGGCATGGGAATGAGAGATTCAGACATCAGCAATGTGTCCTACAATGCTACCTTGAAGTTCGGCCGATTTTAAATTGGCGTTTTAGACTGACCTTTCAGATTGTAGATTTAGCTTGGCTCCATTAGTCCGTTAAGTCTACAATCATTTTGTTTGGCCTGAAAATGGTTTGAGTCCTTGCGACAAGTCAACAACATTATTTTTCCTGTCAGCATCTGCCAGTCGGAGTGAGGGGTCTATTTCGATCGTTGCCACGTCCGCCACTTTCCGTTTGAGCGTCAGCGTGTAGGAGGGGTAGACCCATGGCCATGCGTCAAGATTGTTACGATGCATATTTTGATTTTCCAGCGGTTTGTTGCCCAGGGTTTCATTTGTGGGGATATAAAACATTTCCTTGGACCCATCTTTAAAGGTGACGACAAGCTCCACGGGCATAGGAAATTCACCAATCCGTTCCAACGTGACAAATGTTTTGTTGTCATTTTCAATCACGTTCTTAATGCTGTAGTCGATTTTTTTTGTGGTTCCCACCCAATAGCGCATGTACCAGTGGAGTTGCAGGCCCGACACTTTTTCCATTACGCGGATAAAATCGTTTGGCTCGGGATGCTTGAATTTCCAGGTGTTATAATATTGTCGCATGCCTTTGTAAAAGTTTTCTTCGCCGATAATATATTTCAATTGTTCCAGGAACACGGTTCCCATAGAATAGGCAGCGACCTTGTATGCGATATTCGTATTGTAATGATCGGCATGCTGACTGATCGGCTCAAGCAGACCTCTTTGCATTAATGAAAAGTATGCATTATAACTGTTTTGATGCGAAGATTTAACGGGGCTACCTGTTAGTTCAGCCATTGACTCCTGCCTGGCGAAATCTGTAAATCCCTCATCCATCCATGGATAAAGCGCTTCGTTGGATGCAAGCACAGCCTGATACCAACTGTGCGAAGATTCGTGGGCCATTAAATCGACAAGTCCTGCGATCGAGCCTTCGCCAAGAATTAAAGTGCACATTGGGTATTCCATCCCACCATCCCCGCCTTGGATAATAGAGTAGTGCTCGTAAGGATATTTCCCGAAGGTCTTGTTCATGAATTGGAAATGTTTAACCGCAGGTTCCTGTAATTTTTTCCATGTCGCAGTAGTTTTTTCATCCTTTTGATAAAAGAAATGAAGTTCCGGGCCGTCCGGCACTTTAATGCGGTCGTGCGCATAATCGGGATCGGCCGCCCAGGCGAAATCAATTACATTTTTTGCGACGAAATGCCATGTTAATTCTGGAGTGGAGTGCTTTACGGTGCTTCCGGGTTTTTCATAACCGTAACCGATTTTATCAGCGTTCTGTAGTATACCCGTTGCCGCTATTACATGTTTTGAATCTATGGTGATATTGACATCGAAGTCACCCCATACGCTTTGAAATTCCCGCGCCACATACTGGTAAGCGTGCCATCCCTGGTGGTCATACTCCGCCATCTTCGGATACCATTGTGTCATAGAATAGGCTATGCCTTCGCGGTTATGTCGCCCGGACCTTCTGATTTGGATGGAGACCTGCGCTTCGAATTTCATATCGAATACCGTCTTGGAGTTTGGAAGAATTGGTTTTGCTAGACTGACCTCCGCGATCGTACCGTCAACCTTATAAGCAACATCCTTTCCGTCCTGCTTTAAGCTTTGTATGTGCTGATATCCGATCTCATCGTCTTTAAGCTTCGATATACGATCTTTTATCCGCGCATCGGGGTCGGCGATATTTATAGAGCGCACGTCCATCATGCTGCCGGGCTGAAAAGCGTTCCAGTAAAGATGATAATAAACGGTTCTGAGGGTATCCTTAGAGTTGTTGTAATAGGTAAGTTTTTGGTTTCCGACGACTTTATGACTTTTTACGTCGAGCCTGACATCCATCTTGTAGTCGACACGTTGTTGCCAACGGAAATCTTGGGCAATGGAGTTTAGAACGGCCAGGCAACTTATTAATAGTAAAATAGATCTGATCATGCCCACTTTGTCATTAACGAGCCGCAAAATATCCAAACCCGTGTATTTTACAAAGCCAATTTATTCCGCTTGAAACCGAGAAAATAGGTCAGGCTACCAGCGAGGTAGCTGCTTTCTGAAATTGTCAGAGGCTCTCCTGGCAGCGCCTTTGGAATATTGTAGGTGTATGAAAATGAGAATCCCCAATTTTTGTGGCTGACATTTAACGGAATGGTGATGGCATAATTCATGATGCCAAACACGTTGCTGTTGTGTTCCACCAGGCGGTAGCGTGTTCCAAATTGTCGGAAATTCTGAATTGCCTCTGCCACGGTTTTAGGCGCTACGTACTCCAGTTCCGTGATAGTCTCATTTCCCATAAGAACAAAAAAGGAGGGGGTAATTGCAACGCGGTTAAGTTTCAGAAAATTTCTTTTTTCCAGCAGCGCGTATACACCGGGCATGATGCGATGGGCATAGGCGTCGCCAAAGTAAAACGAGTAAGTCGCACAAATACCAAATGGCTTAAAGTCAAATGCAGGCGTTACGGAAAGTGAATTTTTATACGGTATGTAGCCGTCTCCATCCATCGCATAAAAATAGCGATCGTATCCTGCCATCACTGAAATGTGTTTGGAGAAGTCGTGCATCCAGCCAACGGATGCTACGGTGAGATAGTAGGAAGGATCGAAATTTCGGCTCCAGAATGCTGAGATATCGGCATATAGTCCTGACTTGTGGTAATAAGAAACTCCGGGAGAGATGCCGAAATTTTCGATGCCCAGCGTTCGGCCAGTAGAGAGTACGTTGCTATTGTAGCTTAGACGTAGGGCTAGCTGCGAGGCATTGAGGTCTTTTTGTTGAAGCAAGCTATCGATGAGGTAAAAAATCGAAAGCGAGTCGCTCAATGAAAGGTCTGTTTCCGTTTGGGATAACAGTAAAGAATCGGCCTGCTGTGAAAAAGAAATTTTGCAGCCGGCCGATATTGCTATTATTATACAGAAGAATCTACGACAACGCATCGGTAACGCTTAGGTGAGAACTCAATTATTCCGTTTTTGCAATTGCTGTTGATTTCGGTCGCGGAGCCTTTCCTGTTGCATTTGACGTCGCTGAATCTGGTCGAGGATCATTTGTCTGAACTTTCGTTCGGCTTGTGGAAGCGATCTTAGCTTCTGAGCCGAAATTACCTTTAACAACCTTCCCGAATAATCTTTTTCCAGGTCCAGCTCCTGCTGCTTCATTTTGAACTGTTGATCCACGGCCTCCTGATCTGTCTGTTGTGGATTGGCACTTTTGGCATCCCTCATCTGTTGCCTGATTTCCCGGCGCCGCTCAGCAAACTCCCTGTATATGGGCCAAAATTTTTCCGCCTCTGAAGGCGTAAGCTCGAGCTGATCGGTGATATAAGCAATGCGTGCTGCTTCAATTTTATCCCTTACTTTCTGGTCGGCAGGCTGCGGTATTTCTTCATCCTGCGCGAAAGCCGATATTGTTATCAGGCTCACCAATATTAAATTAAATAGGGCTTTCATATTCGGTTTCTATTGATCGATTTCGTTAAAGATTTCTTCGAATTCAGAATCACTGAACTGGACGTCGTAGACGGATTCGGTGATCTCGAGTGCATCCTGGTCATTTAACTGCACATCCTCCAATAATTCATCAGTGGTGAAATAACTGTCGTTCAGGTAAGCGATCAGATCTTCGGTTTGGACGGAGGCTAAAATGGATTCCGCCCCTTTTTCAGCATGGAATTGCGAATACCAAAATATACCTGCGGCCATCAGTACCACCGCGGGGAGTGCAAAACGGATGCTGAAGCGGGAGGCAAGTTGCCAGTCAGTTTTTGTATGCCCTTCGACAACGCGAGATTGTATTACGCCCGGAAGTTTTTCAAAGTAGCCCTCTGGTACCTCAAAATTCTGTTTCTTAGGTATATCTTCCAGCTTTTTCATGCTCCTTTGACAGAATAATTTGTTGAAAGTTTAATCATTCTGATAAATAATCTTCTATTTTTTTTACAGCGTGATGATAACTGGCCTTCAAGGCGCCGACGCTTGTATCGGTTATTTCAGATATTTGTTCGTAGGGCATATCATCAAAATACTTCATGTTAAATACCAACCTTTGCTTATCAGGGAGTTTTAGCAGTGCTTTTTGAAGCCTGAGCTGGATCTCGTCGCCGGAAAGTGCCGGCGTGCTTTCAAGTTTGTTTGATAATTCGCCCGCGACATCTCCAATCGGAAGAAAAAATCGACGCTTTTTGCGCTGTAAAAAGTTAAGGCATTCGTTGGTGGCAATTCGATAGATCCAGGTAAACAGCTGGGCATCCTCCCTGAACCGGTCGATATGGCGATGAATTTTTATAAAAATATCCTGGGTCACGTCATCCGCGTCGTCGTGATCAATAACCATTTTACGCACATGCCAATAGACACGCTTTTGGTATTCGCGCACCAGCAAATTGAACCCATAGTTCCGCGTTTCGGGATTTCGGATTTTGCTTAATAACTCTTTGTCTTCCAAGAAAAAATGGAATAATGGAAGTTAGACCCGCCTTTTACCTAAAGGTTTAAACAGTGAAGGTAACCGTTGCGCAAGTTCTATAAAACCGAGGTGCTAATAGTATCCACCAATAGCTCGAATTGTTCTTTAGAATGCGTTGGAAAGTTGGCGAAGCGAAGCTGAGTCTTTTTTGACGAACCGTAGCCATCGCCCGGTTGCATATCTTTTTCCAACAGCAGCTTTGTCAGCTTCTCGGTATGGTCGCCGCAATTTGCGACGATAACTGTTTTAGATTGAAATGATTTATCAGAAACGAACGGTTTTATGTTCGGATGGTTTTCCAGGGTATGATATAGCAGAGCGGATTTATATTCTGTTTCTTTCCGGATATTTGTAATCCCTCTCCGGAGCATATCCTTAATGACTTTGCCGAGCACATATATTGCAAGTACATTTGGAGTTTCAGGTGTTTGATTCTTGATGGCGAAGCTTTGAAGTCCAGGCAGGGTATGATATGAGCCGATTGAAATTCCCTTGCGCAACAGCGCGTCCGCTTTTGCGATACATTTATCGTTCGTCATCCAGACACCCAGCCCGGCAGGAAGCCCAAAACCTTTTTGCACGGAGAAGAAAACGGAATCGATTTTTGTATAATCAAAGTCAGGATAGGGGAGCGATGAAACCGCATCCACTGCCAGAAGAGCATTTGGCCTTTTTGCTTTCAGATCATAAATAAAATCCAACGGGACGGAAACGCCAGTACTCGTCTCGTTGTGGGTTACTGCGATCAATTCCGTGTCTTCCGGCACTGCCAGGGGGCTTGCAAACCCTTCGCCATTCGTTACTTCGGTCTTAGTTGCTTTTTTGTTCAGTTGAAGGGCTACTTCAAAGAATCGTTTGGAAAACGAACCGTTGACAAGGTGGTATGATTTTTCTTTCACAAGGTTTTGGATCAACCTTTCCCAGATCTCCGTAGCTGACGAAGTAAAGTAGATGTGGTAATCTGACGGAAGGTTCAGCAATTCGCGAAGCCCTTCGACTACCTCAACGTAAAAGGTTTCAAAGTTTTTGCTTCTGTGCGATAACGATGGTACGCCTTCCCGAAATGCGGTTCTGATGTGATCTCTTACGGTAAAGTAAAGCTGAGAAGGTCCCGGTGTAAAGTTGATTTTCGGATTCATAACGGGTCACAAAAGTAAAAGTTATTCCGACTTCGTGAACGTTATCCGGAAAAAGTTCTGCTTGCTGCGGGTTGAGTTGGAGGGATATTTTCAGTGCCTGGTATCCCGGACAATTACGGTCCGACAGTTAACAAAAAATACAATTTTGTCAATGGTGCAGCGTAAAAGTGTTTTCCTTATGTTGCAGCCAAATCCCACTCGGGTTTGGGACACGTTTGCTGAACCTAACAATTTAACAATACCGAGTGAAGCTTTTATGCAAAATCAGGCCTCATCATGCCATTTGGCGTGACCTCGCCCAAAAAGCAGGTTAACAGAGGAAGGTTGCGGATGACGGCAGCTCAAAACTTGTCTTTATGGGGTTCAGAAACACCTCGCCAAATCCAGTGGGCTTTTTTTGTTTCTGTTCCAGCGAGGTTGGTCAATTCAATTTTCCGCTGCAATATTTACAAAAAATGGCGTCGTGATCATGGCCTTCTTTCAGGCAATGCGGACACACCTGCGTCGTGATTCGCTCTTTATGCCTCTGAGCGACCATTTCGGCCGACACGATCCCAGTAGGAACGGCAATGATGCCATATCCCAAGATCATTATGAACGATGCCAACGTTTGCCCCAGCGGAGTTTCCGGTGCCAAGTCGCCATAGCCCACGGTCGTCATAGTTACGATTGCCCAGTATACGCTTTTTGGGATACTCGTGAATCCATGTTCTGGACCTTCTACCATGTACATGATAGTGCCAGTGATGATCACGACCGTCATAATCGTGACGAGAAAGACGGTAATTTTATGACGGCTTGACTGAAGGGCTTTTGCAAGATTTTGGCCTTCGCCAACGTAACGGCTAAGCTTGAAGATGCGGAAAATTCTCAGAAGTCTTATGCTTCTAATTACCATCAAGGATTGAGCTCCTGTAAAAAACAATCCAAGATATGTTGGCAGGATAGAAAGGAGATCAATAATTCCAAAAAAGCTAAAAACATATTGCCTCTTGTGGTTAACGGCCCAAAGCCGCGCGAGGTAATCGATTGTAAAGATTATAGTGAAAAACCACTCGAATACATGTAGCCACCAATCAAGCCGGACCGGCAAGTTTGCAACGCTTTCAAGCGCAACAACAATAACGCTTGCAATAATGCAAAACAGTAGCGCAACGTCATAGAGTTTGCCGGCGCTGGTGTCTGATTCAAAAACTATTTCGTACAGTCGACCTCGTTGGATGGCCTTGCCTTTTGAAGTCATGTTCCAATATATAATATTAGCGAGTAATCTCCCCAAGAATTCGAATATCTCAGGCTAACATTTTCTGGGATTTCCAGCGCATGCGAAATGCATTCATTGCTGCAGTGCCCAACTTTTGCGTTAAGCGATGGTTGACGTATGCCCCAACAGGGGCGCCGATGAGCGGGACAAGTTGCAGGAGTTTAGCCAGGTCTATATAATCCCTGTATTCAAGTTGGAATGTCCGCCAGTCGAATTCATTGATGTTCTCAGGTAGATTATGTTCCTGCTGGCTCCAGTCTTCCATTAATTCTACCACTTTACGACGCTGGCCACGACTGGAAAAGGTTAACTGAAAGATGTAAAGCAGATAAATTCGTTCTTTATATTCTTTAACATTGTGTCCATACAGGGCAGCTATTTCATGAAGCATTTTCATTTTTAGGGTTAGCCATAACGGGAAATCCGCGAGGCCAAGCAAAATTCCGCCAGCTCCGGTGATCGCACCTTCAGTGGCCGCGGTATTTTTATAAATTTTGATCCGCTGTTTCACTTTTGTCTCGCGTTCTTCCAACGTTGCATCTGTCAATGGCCCGGCCGTTATATATCCCGATCCAAAAATTACGGCACGCGTCATTTGTTTCATCGCGGTGGTGATGGCTTCATGAACTTTTTCTGGAATCATTCGATTGATTTTATTTTGGATCTTTTTCGGCATGCCGCCAAATAGCAGGGGAGCATGCTTCATTTTTTGTTGCCACGCTGCCATTTCTTCCAACGCCTTTTCTTCGTATGTGGTCATAAGAGCATCATTTAATTTTCTCTCTCTATTTGCGCTTGCATTTCCTTCGGCGATACGTCTTTGATGTGTTTCGAAATGATCCACATGTGCCCGAAGGGGTCTTGAATTCTGCCGGCGCGGTCACCGTAAAATTGATCTTCAACGGGAAAGATTAAAGCTGCACCTTCTTTTAAAGCTCTTTCGACTGTAGTATCGACGTTCGGCACATATAAATTCAGAATGACAGGAGTTCCATGTAACGATTCGGGGCTTTTGTTGTAGTCGGGATGCTCTTCTGCCAACATCAGCATACAACCCGAAATCTCGAGCTCCGCGTGCGCAACCTTTCCATCGTGATCCGTAAGGCGGCTCACCTCTGTTGCATTCAAAACCTTCTTATACCACTCAATTGCCTTATCAGCATTCCGCACCGCTAACATGGGTGTCAGCGCTGAAAGTCTTTCGGGTATGTATGATTGCATTGCCATGGTATGGAGTTTTTGTTATACAAATTAGTATTAAAGGAATTAGCGGGCGAATCATTTGGCTTGTATTTTCCAAATCACATTGCTGGCATCGTCCGCTACAAGCAACGCACCGTTGGGAAGGACCGCTACTCCAACAGGTCGTCCGTAGACCTCACTTTTGGATTCGTCGGCGATGAAGCCAGTCAGGAAATCCTGGGGATCACCGGAGGGCTTTCCATCCCGGAAAGGTACGAATACAACCTTGTATCCGCTTAGGTTCGACCGGTTCCATGAACCATGTTGACCGATAAAGACTCCGCCATGATACTCGGGTGGAAATGCTTTTTGACTGTAAAATGCTAGTCCCAGCGAAGCGGTGTGGGCGCCCATCGACATATCCGGTATGATGGTTTGCTTTACCAATTCAGGCTGTTGTCCCTTCAATCGTGGATCTTCATTGGGCCCGTAATAGGCATATGGCCACCCGTAAAAGCCCCCATCCTTTACATGAGTAAGGTAATCCGGGACAAGGTTGTCACCCAACTCATCCCTTTCATTAACTACTGTCCACAGCTGATTTGTGCCAGGTGCAAAGCCCATACCCACAGGGTTGCGTAACCCGCCGGCAAGCACGCGTTCTCCGCTTCCATCTGGATTTATCTCCAGGATATTCGCTCTTCGCACTTCATTTTCCATTCCATGCTCCCCGATATTGCTAGCAGATCCTACTGAAATAAATATTTTTGTTTGCGCCGGGTTAGCAATGATATTCCTGGTCCAGTGGTTGTTATAGCCGCCTGCTGGAAGGTCTAAGATTTTTTTTCCTTCGGATTTAATTTGAGTTTGTCCCGGTTGGTAGGGGTATTGAATTAAGCCGTCGGTATTGGCCACATACAGAGAGTTGCCGAGTACCAGCATACCAAGTGGTTGGTTAAGGCCAAAGAGCAAAACCTGTTTGAGTTCGGGTTTGCCGTCATTATCTTTATCGCGCAAAAGGGTAATTCGATTGGCGCTTTCACCCGTGTTTTGGGATTCAGCTTTGCCAGAAATTTTCTCCGTCACTTTTTTCAAGCCCTTTGTCTGCGTGTTTGCTTCGGCAACCAGGATATCGCCGTTCGGAGTTACATATATCCAACGCGGGTTTTGCAACCCATCTGCGAACTTTGTTACTGTAAAACCCACTGGTGCTAGGGGCGATTTACCTTCGGGCCACCCAAGTACTTTACTATAATTTTTTACCGATTTCGTTTCAAAGGGAGGGGGGAGTGAATCAACAATCGACTGCAGCGGAACAGAATCCTGGGGTAAAGACGGCTGATCTCCGCGTGTCTTGCAGTTTTGAAAAATAATCGATAAGCAGATCAGGAAAAGCGTTCTTATTACAAGTCCGGCGGTTAGCTGTTGGGGGAGTGTTTTGATCATAATTAATATCGATATGAAATGTTAGGTGTTTTAGTTGGTGAAACTGTGACTTACAAAATAAGCCGGCGTTCACCGGCTTATTTCTGTGAAGGCTACATTAAATGTTCTTCAAGCGTATGCAATGTATCTAGTTGACTTCTTAGCTCCTTTAAGTCATTTGTTATTATCTGCTTCAATTCCGGGTCTTTCGATTTATCTCGCATCAGCTCAAATTCGCGGATTGTTTTTTTATAGTTTGCGACGATCTCGTCACACCATTTCTTATCGAAGTCCGGATCCTGATGCTTCGATAACTCATTGACTGTCTTTTTTGCTTCTTCACCTTCTTCGACAGGGGCAGTTATTCCCTTTCGGTTAGCCAAGTCCTGCAGCGCAACCAAGGATGCGCTTTGGTTATTCACTAATTCCTGCGCAATGTCCTGGATTTTTTTGTTGGCTGACTTTGTGCTGGCAAGTTCGGCAAGTTTGATGTCGCCATACTTTTCCTCAATTGCGTCCGCTACAAAGTTGGCCTCTTTTTCCTCAGCCCTTGTCTCAAATTTCTGTTCATTCTTTTCCTCCGCGATCGCGTTGCTGTCACGTTTGTTTTCCGTTCCGCAACCGATTAGAAAAGTAATGAGCGCAATTCCTGTAAAAGCCCGATGGATCGTTTTCATACGGTGAAAATAAAAGTGATTTTAAACCTCGGCGTACTGGTCGCGAAATTGACGAATCAGATCGTGCGATCCTTTTAGAAGCGATTTCTGGCGTGCAATTAAGTCATATACTTCTCGCGGAAGCGGTGAATCTTTTTCCAAAGCCTTTGCGTAGGCCTTTTGAGCGGCATCCTCGCCAAATTCACACGCCGCCAATGTCGACTTTGTATCCTGACCGCTAAAAGTAGCTTTTACATCCATCCACGCGTGATATATTTTGCCTGGGATGGTAGTGTCGTCTGCCGGTTTGCCACCTGCGTTGACAACTTCCTCAGAAAGTTCACGGTTATACGTATAACTTTCTTCGGCCATTCGACCGTAAAGGGTTTTCAACTCGGCTTCCAAAGTTTCTGTATTTTCGATCGCTTTTTCGTATCCTTTAATGCGATCGTTGTTAATTTTTATGAGATCATTGAGTATTTCAATGGTTGCCTCGTTTTCTGCTGTTTGTTTCATGACTTTTTCATTAGGTTTTAAAGATTTAGAGAGCAAAATCATGCCATGAGGAAAATAGGAGTATAGCTCTGGCGTTTTATGATCAAGCCTTTATTTTTGTAGAGAAAAATCCCTCCATGTGACATTAGACCGCATCTAAGGGATATTGAAATGACAATAGGGGCGATAAAAGGTCTCTAAACCTCTTTAAAGAAAAATGGTTACTTTATTAGAGGTGGTTTTTGATATTTGTTGAATATAATGATTTCGAATGCGAGCTATAGGAATAATTGTTTTTGTATTTGCTATTTGTTTTACCCCGTTCGCCCAAACACCAATCCGCCCCGCTGTTACCCTTGCACCGCAAGACACCAGTAAAAAGGAAACGCCGTCCTCCGTACCAGCTGGAAATACCCAACTTTCAGCACCGAGAAATTACAATAACATAATCCGTTCAAACGCGATTACCCGGAAGGGACTTTTCACCGTTCATAAGGTTGACGACAACTACTACTTTGAAGTTCCTGATAGTCTTTTGGGACGTGATATTCTTGTCGTTTGTCGAATAGCGCAGGGTGCTGCCGGCATAAGGCCGGAATACACGGGTTATGCTGGTGACCAGATTGGAAATACCGTCATACGTTTTGAAAAAGGTCCGGGGTCCAAACTATTCCTTCGACGCATTACATTCGAAGAAAATGCCGGTGACAGCACGGATGCGATGTATAGCGCGGTGGTCAGATCCAATTTGCAGCCATTGGTTTCCGCATTTGGAATTGGCGCCTACAGTCCCAACGGCAGGGGTAGTGTTATTGAGATTACTGATTACGTAAACGGTGACAACGACATTTTATTTTTCAGCTCAGCCTCAAAAAAAACGATGCGCGTAGGTGGGCTCGTTTCGAACACTAGCTATATCAAGGACATTAGTTCATTCCCTCTAAATGTTGAAATCCGGACCATTAAAACCTATCGGAATACAGTGACTGATAACACCTTCACGATGGAGCTGAATACCTCCCTCGTATTGTTGCCAAAAAAGCCGATGAGGAAAAGATTTGCTGATAGGCGGATCGGCTACTTTACAGAACGGTACACTGATTATGACGCCAATCCTCAGGGGGTGAAGGTAGTAAGTTACATCAAGCGGTGGCGCCTGGAACCAAAGCCAGGCGATATGGAAAAATACATGCGGGGAGAGTTAGTGGAACCACAGAAGCCGATCCTCTACTATATTGACCCTGCCACGCCGAAAAACTGGGTTCCTTACTTGATTCAAGGCGTTATGGACTGGCAGGCTGCTTTCGAGAAAGCCGGCTTCAAAAATGCCATCCTCGCTAAGGCAGCGCCAACAGACCAGGAAAATCCAAATTGGAGTTTGGAAGATTCGAGACACTCCGCCATTGTTTACAAGCCTTCCTCCTTCGCAAACGCCGCTGGTCCCATCATAACCGATCCAAGGAGCGGAGAGATTTTGGAAAGCCATATTAATTGGTATCACAACCTAATGTCTATCCTGCGAGAATGGTATATGATTCAGTGTGGTCCGCTGGATCGCCGTGCACAGAAGATGCAATTCGACGATAAATTAATGGGTCAGCTTATTCGGTCTGTCGCCTCGCATGAGGTAGGCCACTCGTTGGGGCTTACGCATAATTATGCAGCGAGCTCGTCGGTACCGGTTGAAAAACTTCGCGATCGTGTTTGGCTGGAAGCAAACGGCCATACGCCTTCCATTATGGACTACGCAAGATTTAATTATGTTGCTCAGCCACAAGACAGTGTTGGTGAACGCGGGTTGATCAGCAGGATCGGCATCTACGATCACTGGGCGATTGAATGGGGATATAGAATATTTCCGGAAGCAAGAACCGCAGAGGCAGAAATTCCGGCAATGAACGATTGGGTGGTGGAAAAGTTACAAAACGAAAAATTGAGGTTTGGCTCGGAATTTACCTCCGACGATCCTCGCACGCAAACGGAAGATATCGGCGACAACGCAATGAAAGCAGGGGAGTATGGCATCAGAAACCTTCAACGGGTAGTTCCTAATTTGATCAAATGGACGCATCAGGAGCATGAAAATTACCGTAGTCTCGCTCAAATGTACAATGCGACGATCAACCAATTCGATTATTATTTAGGCCACGCGTTAGCTTATGTTGGGGGGATGTACGAAACCATCAAATCATCCGATCAACCCGGACCAGTGTATGACGTGGTACCCGTTGAATTGCAGTGGGAATCTATGGATTTTTTAACGCGTCACATCTTTACAACGCCGACCTGGCTGCTGGACACTGCTATCCTTACGCGCATTGGCAAATCGCCAACACAAATCATCAGCCGCTCGCAGAACATGATCTTAAGCAGCTTGCTAGGAAATAACAATCTTGCAAAAATGTCAGATGCTCAGATCGTCTATGGAAAAAAAGCTTACCCCTTGATAAATTTTATAGATGACCTTGATAACGCCATGTGGAATGAGCTTAAAACGTATGACACGATCAGTACCTACCGACGGAATTTGCAGCAGATTTATGTTGATAAATTGATTGACCTTGTCAGCCCAGCCAGAAGCGATAAGGTGCTGAGGGATATTCCCCCGATCATAATCAATAAATTGGGTGAGATTCAGGCCAGGATTAAGAGAGCGCTGCCGCGCACGAAAGGGGCCATGACGATTTATCATTTGAAATTTATCGAGAACAAAATTAATAATGCTTTAAAAGCATATTCGGGATAGTCCGGTTTGAACATCGATCTTGATCGACCAAAATTAGTTCTTAAAAATGTCTGCGAGAAAAACTTCCGTGATCTTCTGATACGGAGATTCAAAATAAGGTTCTTCACTATGTCCGGCGCCGTGAACAACCTCCATTTGTACCTTAAGATTTTGTTTCTTATAAACGCCAACCAGCTCATGCGATTGATTGATGGGCACCTGGATGTCCTGGTCGCCGTGAAATATTAATAGCGGTGGATCGTGGGAATCAATTTGAAAAACGGGACTGGCCTTGCGGGCCATCTCCGGACTATTGTCGACGGTTTTGCCCAGCAGCAACGCCATGGCCGGAGCACGGACGCTGATGCCATGGGGCGTTGATTGTTTTAGTATCGTAGTAAAATTTGTTGGTCCGTAATAATCCAGAATGCCTTGAACCGATGAGCTCGTCGTCAGGTGATTTCCCAGCGCGCCTTCAAGTTCTCTATCGTTGTTGGTCACGCCGGCAAGAACCGCTAGATGTGCTCCGGCTGAAGAACCTGCGATGACAATTTTATCGGCCCGGTACCCATATTTTTCAGCGTTGGCTCGCAGGTATCTTATTGCAGCTTTGATATCGAAAATTTGCGCAGGAAATTTTGCGTCCACGCTGAGCCTGTAGTCAACACTTGCCAGGGCATACCCTGACTCAACAAAACTTTTGGGGGGTGAAGCCTTGGTGCCGGAATGCCAGGCTCCACCGTGAATCCAAACTATTAAATAAGGGGCAGTGGTGGAGGCCGGGGGCATATAGAGATCCAACGACAGATTATGACCAGCTACTTCCGCGTAAACAACATCCTTAAGTTCTTTTCTGGTTTGCTGTGCACCGGTAACAAGGGCTGCCAGCAAAAGCAAGCAAAGGAAGTTTGTTCTCAGCATTGGGTTGAAGCGTACTTTGTGATAGATGAATATAAAAAAACCGGCGATGGGATTTATTGCAATTCCATGAAAGGTAAAGAGGAAGATCCATGAATCAACTTCTGATTAAATAAAAGACGGGATTGGCTGAAGACTATTCGTTTCTAAGTGTATTAACGGGATTTTCCTTGGCGGCCCTCAAAATGGTAGCACTGGTGGTTAAAATTCCCACGACAAAAATGAAGATGGAGCACATCACCACGGAGACGATACCGACCGGAACATGAAAAGCATATATCTCCTTAAGCAGGGCATTTGTCAAATGATATCCTGCAACCGCGCCCAGTACACCGGCAATCGCCAAAATTATTATGAATTCTATGTTTAGCAGGCCGACGACGTTTTGCACCGACGCACCCAGGGCTTTGCGGATACCAATTTCCTTTGTGCGTTTTGCAATGTTGAGAGAGGCCAATGCAAAAATTCCGGATGCCGATAAGACCCCACCCAGGAGAGTAATAAAGAGAAAGATCTTTTCCAGATTGGCATTTGCATTCCGGCTTTCCTTCAATACAAGGTCTTCCTGAAACTGGCTTTCAAATGCCCGTCCTGGAAAAACTTCTTTCCAAGTCTTTTCCAGGAACTTTTGAATTTCCGGCAGGTCGCCATTTTCTGCCTTAACCAGCATGTTGATGTACTGATTCTTACCTGCGGGATAAAATATGAACGGTTCAGGATCTTTTGATCGGTACAAGTTGTCCACGTGGTTCTCGATCACGCCTAGTATTCTCCGCTTATTATCGTGCAGGATCACAATTTTTTCCAGTGGGTCGGTCAACCCTGTTTTTTCAACAAAAGCCTTATTAACAATCACACCTTCTGTCTGATCAGAAGCGTTGTCGAGATTGAAAGTTCTTCCTTCAGCGAGGCGAAGACCCATTGTCTCAAAATAGTTTTTACCAACGCCCATAGCCTGAACGTTATATTTTCCCGTATCTATGGTCACCGGCGTCTGATAATTATTGCTTCCAACGTTACCATCGCTAACGGCCACTTCCAATATTTTTGGATTGGTCAACATTGCTTTTTCCAAGATCTCGAAATCGCGCTCTCCCTGAATTCGTAATGTAATGACCATATCCTTGTCGTAACCGAATTCAATAGAATTCTGGAAGTTGGTATTTTGTATGAAAACAACACCGCCTATTAGTACGATCACGGATAACGCAAACTGCAACCCGACCAACGTGCGGGTAAGCATATTCGTTCCTTTTATTTTCACAGAACCTTTTAACAATAGAGTAGGCTTAAACTTGCTGCTTAGCAACGCTGGGTAGATGCCGGCGATCAGGGCCGCGAGAAATACCAGGACGATTAAAGCAACGAATAGATTTAATCCATTCATGTCTTCCAGGCCGTATGGCAATTGCCACATGTTAGAAAACGCGGGAACAATTATCTGGGCCATCAATAAACCGACAATTAATGACAATGAAATGGTGAGGAGTGTTTCCAGCAGGAACTGCGAAATAATTTGTGCGCGTGCTGCACCAATGGCTTTCCTTACGCCAACTTCTTTAAGGCGTTTACCCGTCATGGCGATCGAGGTGTTGGTTAGGTTGAAACAGGCGATCAATAAAATTATCAACGCCATAGCGGTAAAAATTATCAGGGGCTCTGGGCTTATTCTGTAGTTAACCCAGGTTGCGCGAATATCGCCGTGGTCATAACCCGACTTAAAAGGTTCAAGCAAGTATGAATCAATTACCACATCCGTACGCGCCTTATTGCGGGCAGGAATGTATTTCGCCAATTGTTTACTTACCTGGTCAGCGTTTTCAGGCGTTGTCAATTCGAAAAACGTACTCGGATTCCGCCAGTCGCTCCAGTCGTCAAGTTTAATTTTATTGATGTCTATGAAGTTTTCGATCCTGAGCATAGCCTGAAAGCTGAATGTGTTGTTGATCGGAACTTTCTTCAAAACACCACCCACGATAAGGTCGATCTGCGATTCATTGACCGAATTCAGCACCATCAGTTTGCCGGTAGGATCTTCGTTACCGAAGTATTTTTTTGCCAGTTCCTTGCTCAGGAAGATGCTATTCTTGTCCTTAAAAAATTTATGATTTCCCGATTCAAGCGGGAAATCGAACATCGTGAAAAAAGCACTGTCGGCAAAGGCGAGATTTTCATTAAAAGCATGATCGCCGTAACGCAACGATCCGTTACCATATACATATCGTGTGTAACGTTCAATACCTGCGATATCGTTCGCCGCCATGGGGGGCAGCACCAACGGAGCCTGAGAATCTTTATTGACCTTACCTTCCTTGTCTGTTGATAGCGCATGGAATCTAAAAATGCGGGCAACTGTTTTGTCTTGATGAAAGTTATCGAACTCTATGTTGAAGGCCAGAAGTAGATATGCGGCGATACAACAGGCGAGCGAGATTCCGAGTCCAAGGGCGTTAATAACGATGTAGCTCTTATTTTTCTTAAATGTTCGAAAAGCCACCCGCAGATAGTTTTTAATCATGGGTTGAAGGGGTTTGGATCGAAGATAAAGTTTTCCGCTATTTTAAAGCAATCTAAAGCACATCTGAAAACGAAATAATTGGTTCGTACGGCGGAAAATACTATTCAAATATCAACAAAACGCTGCACGCATTATGGCATTCCCCTGCACTTGTCGCCCGTACTATCAACATTGGGACGTGTGAAGTGATGTAAAAGTTGCACGTTAGCGTATACTTTTACTTATTTTTTTTGATAACAGTGATAACAATCAGCAAACCGCAGAGCGGAATAAGAGGATCTAAGAAAGTTCCTCCGGTTCCCAATACTAAATTCAACAGGGCAACGCTTATCCCACTTATTCCCCAGGCGATCGTTGTCGTAACCGACCACACTCCCATTTGCTGCTTTACATCTGTAATTCCCATCATCCGATTTACGACCCAAAACAAACTGTCATTAAAGTAACTAAAGAAAAAGGCTCCGCTTACAGCAGCTTGGGCAGCAAAAAGCATGTTGACTTCGGGGATCTGTTCGAGGATCGGAGCACAAATTGAAGCCGAAGTCACACATGCGACCGTCCCCGATCCCTGGACAAACCGGATTAAAGTTGCAACGATGAAGGGCACCATTACAGGTGACAAAGGCATAGTGGCCACCTGCGTTGCTAACTGGGTGCCTATACCACTTTCCCTGACCACAGCCCCCAGTGCGCCCCCGGCACCTGTTACCATTAAAATAATTCCTGCCGATTGAAGCCCCTCTTCAAGGCGGGCTGAAGTTTCTCGCCGGTCCAGATAGGGTACGAGGAAATAAACCGCCAGGAGAGTACTTGCACAGAGTGCAATGATTGGTGTTCCCATCAAATTGAAAAAGGATATTGTAAAAGGAATAACCGTTCCCTCTGTTTGATCGAAAGCTGGAATGATCCCGATAACGGCCTTGATGAAAATTAATAAGATAGGCGCTACGATCGGAAGGAGGCATACCAGAAGGGTCGGTAACGGTCGATCTGGTCTATCGTTCAAATGGCCGTTGTAAATTTTGCCTTGATTTTCCTCGCCAGCGGCAGGATCGGGTAGACCGGAATATCGCTTTCCAAGCCATTGTGCGTATAGCACGACACCAACAACGCAGGGAACGGCGATTAGCATTCCCAGAAGCATCATCGCGCCAATGTCGACACCAAAGAGTCCGGCTGCGCCCAACGGTCCCGGCGTAGGCGGAACCATTGTATGTGTAACGACCAGGCCACCCGCCAGGGCGATACCCAAGGTCAATATTTGCCTATCGCCTTTTTTTGCCAACGCCTTTGACACTGGGTAGAGAATGACGAAGGCGGAATCAACAAAGATCGGAATGCTAACGAGGTAACCGGTCAGTGCCAAAGCCCATTCCTCCCGCTTTGCCCCCAGCCATTTTATAAAAGAGTAGGCGATTTGCTCGGCCGCACCGGAAACCTCAAGAATTCTCCCCATCATCACGCCAAGGCCAATGACAATGCCGATGCTGCCCAGGGTGGAGCCAAATCCCTTCGTAATGGCATCTATAGTTTCATTGGTTGACATTCCGCCACTTATTCCGGCGATGCACGCGGCAATGATCATCGCTATCAAGGGATGGACTTTTGTGCGAAGCACAAGAAATATGAGGATGGCGACGGCGGTCACCAAACCGATGATAGGAACTGGAAAATTATTTATCACGGATGCTGTTTACTGTCGGCGATATGCTGATAGACGAAATCATCGAAGTGGCGGTCAGCGATAAAGCCAAGTTGCAACGCCTTAGTGTTATCCAGTGCGCCCGGCCATGTCGTGACAATACGGTTGATCGCGTCATCAGGCGTAAAGCGCACGCGGGCAACAGTCGCCTCTCCGGCAATACGCAATAACGAATCCAGCATTTCCCGTACCGATACCGTGATACCGGGCAGGTTAAGGGTTCTCCAGTCCAACCGCGTCGTGTCTAAAGTGGCTGCGTGCATGAGGTTTCGGATTACAGTCTGGGGGCTGGAAAGGAAAAGTTGGAGCTGATCGGAGACAGGGCAAACCGCTTGCTCACCGCGCAAAGGCTCACGGATAATGCTGCTGACAAACGAGGATGCAGCGAGATTAGGCCGACCGGGACGAACACATATCGTAGGCAATCTCAGCGCCAGGCCATCGACGAAACCCTTTCTTGAATAGTCGTTTAATAATAGCTCACCCATCGCTTTTTGAATGCCATAGGACGATCGTGGTGTTACAGCAGTCATGTCGTTGACAAGCGGAGGCAATTCTCCGCCGTAGACAGCCAATGAGCTTGAGAACACCAGGCGGACCCCTGGATTTATGTTTCGAATTGCTTCCAAGAGCTGTCGGGTAATGTCAAGATTTACCTTCCACCCGATATCGAATTCTTTTTCGGCATGACTGCTGACGACGGCAGCGAGGTGAAAAATGATGCTAGTCCGGTTAGTTACGAGTCTCTTGGCGGCGCCGTCCTGAGAGAGATCCGCTTGCTGGCATGAAACTCTTGAATCGTTAGTTGGGTTCGATGGCATTACTATATCGACCAGTAGCAATCCGTCGATCGACAGCTTGGATTTGAGAAGGGCTTGGGCCAGGCGCTGGCCCAGGAACCCTGCGGCGCCGGTAATGATGATATGCATACGGTCTGAAGTCATTCCTTTTGCTGGAACCGAAGTTGAACGGATAATCGCTAGTTAAAAAAATTATTAAAATTTTGAGCCTCTTTTTATCATTATCGGCATTGCCTTCAATGTTCAGGGTATCTGTGAAACAATTGAAATGTTGGGGTGATCTTTAAGAACCGTGCTGCGGTTCTGGGCAAAATGATAGTTTTGCACATTGTCAGCAACAAAGATACCCATGTGTCGGAACCTTGAGAAAGCCCTGGCCCAACTTCCTTCTGAGTATAGTGGCGATCTACTTCCAGCGATCCGCGCGGAATTTCTGCGCGAAGAAAAAACCATTTGCGTATTTGATGACGACCCAACCGGAACGCAAACATGTCATGACGTAACGGTACTTACATCCTGGCGGCTGCCCCTTTTGGTTGAGGAATTACATAAAAAGCCATCGATCTTATTTATACTCACTAATTCCAGAAGTTTTTCAACCAAGGAGGCCGTGGCGCTGACCACGGAAGCGGGCCGGAATCTCCTGGAGGCCGGGCGTCAAACAGGGAGAAAAATTATTGCAATCAGCCGCAGTGACTCAACACTACGCGGACATTTTCCGCACGAGGTCGATTCGCTTGCATCTGCCATGGAGTTGGACGACGCTGTCTGGATTTTAATTCCTGCTTTCATAGAAGGTGGACGCTTTACCATCGACGATGTACATTATATTGTGGAGCAAGGTGAACTGGTGCCGGTGTCCGATACTCCATTTGCCAGGGATGCTGTTTTTGGTTATCAGAATTCGAATTTGAAAGAGTGGGTGCAGGAAAAAAGCGAAGGAAAAATTGGTGCCAGTGAAATTATCTCTTGTTCCCTTGAAGATATCAGGGTAGGCGGTCCGGAAGCGGTTGCCAAAAAATTGTTAGCATGCAGGCCGCGGAACGTTGTCATTGTTAACGCAACTTCTTACGGCGATCTTGAAGTGTTAGCAATGGCCGTGTTGCATGCCGAGCGAAAGGGCAGGACTTTCCTGTTCAGAAGTTCTGCGACCTTTGTTCCCATTCGTGCGGGTATAAAACCTGGAAAAATTTTAGCTGCACCAAGGGGACTTCCTTCCACTCATGGATCACTAATTGTCGTCGGATCGTATGTTCCAAAGACCACCAGTCAGTTGGAATATTTACTGCAGAAGAAAAGACATGAGTCCATCGAGATCAACGTGACCGAACTGGTAAGTGAAAAGTCTTTCCGGAAATCGCCGAAAGAATTCAGCGAACAAACAGACCACTGGCTTTCAATGGGAAAGGATGTGTTGCTTTACACAAGCAGAGAATTGAAAATAGGACCAGATGCGTCGAGCAGCCTGTCTATCAATTCCACCGTATCGTCGTTCCTGGTTGAGATCGTAAAAGGCCTCAGTGTTCAGCCAGCGTTTTTGCTGGCAAAGGGTGGAATCACTTCAAGCGATCTGGCGTCAAAGGCATTGTCGTCAGAATCGGCTACCATACTCGGTCAGGCGATGGCGGGCGTCCCGGTGTGGAAGCTGGATACAAATAGCAAATTTCCAGAAATGACATACATTGTTTTCCCCGGAAACGTTGGCGACAGTACCGCGCTTTACAACGTTTGGAATAAATTCAAATCTCCTGCATAAAATAAGAGAATAGGTTTAAACTTGCATTAAATTTCGCCAAGAAGCGACTTCAATGTTTAACCATTCAATCCATTATCATGTCACTCGTTCTTAACTACACTCAGGCAAAGAAAGTTTTTGAAAAAGCAAAGGCTGATCAGTTTGCATTGCCGGCCGTAAATGTTACAACTTCCAACACTATCAATGCTACATTGGAAGCGGCAAAAAATGTAAATTCTCCCACGATCATTCAATTTTCCAACAGCGGTGCTTCTTTCTTTATCGGAAAAT
>DASUTP010000377.1:0-3423 GCA_036374515.1 Chryseolinea sp.
TGACCTGCCTGAACATTTTCTTTGCCCGATCAAGATTATATTCCATAACATAATAATCGATTTTCAATGTATCGTCAGAGATATATTCATCGCTGAAATGCGCATACTTTCCAATATTAAAGGTCACGTTATAATTATTGATAGGATAGCTCACATACCATTCATATCGGGTCATGCTATCTTTAAGAGGCGTCTTGTGGACAAGCCTGCCGTTGGATATTTCGGAGAATTGTGAAGGGACCGTAATCCAGATCTTCATGCTGTCAGGTTCGTCTGACTGATGATCTTTGTTTGGCCACCACACGCTTGCGCCCGAGCCTTGCGTAACCGCCTCAGCCCAGGGATTTCCTAATGAATCTTTATCCCACAATATGCCGCCATTCATTGGTATCGACCAATCCGGTGTTTTGGGTACGCCCTCATAGAAAATTCGTATTTCTTGCTCTGTTCCTTGCAGCAAGGGTTCTTTAAACTCAATAAATACGGCGTTGAATTCACGGGTGAACGCAAGTGGAATCTCCTTATGTGTGATACTATTGATTTTCATATTGGCATAAAGATCCACCTGCATTTTTTGTAAGGGTTCCACAACTTTGAACCTCATCAGGTTACTTCCTTTTACGGAACGCTCGTCCATGTTTACGGCTACATCAAGATGGTAAAACGTTACGTCGAAACAGGTCCTCAGGGGTGTAAGTTTTCCCCGCAACGTATCTGCCCGGGTAAAACCGTTCTGGCGATTCGGGACAATGGCAGACAGACGTCTCACTGAGTCGGCTGGCAGTGGGTTTTGCACGAAGCGAAGTGAGTCCGGTATCTCCGTTTTTAGCACGTTGTAGTGCTCCCAGAATGCTTCATCTGTATCACTGCCCAGCAGACTGCCCAAGGATGTTTTTGTGCCGCCGATATCCCCTTGCGTTATCGGCCTCACATTTTCCCTGTCGATATCCGTCACTATAAAGTCAAGTTCTGCCTGCCACTTCCGCTCTACCATATTACGCTTTTTGCTGTTGACAAGAATTTCCCATCGCCGCACGACAGTGTTCAAATACCACTTGCCCTGATATCTTTTATATGTGTTTGACATCCGGAACCGGTGATAGTCCAATTGAGCTCCGGTGACGGCTGACATGATGGCTTGGCCCAGTCCTTTGTCTTTGCGGCTGACATAGCGGACGCCGGCATCCGTTAGCTCAAGGTCATACTTTACAATAGCAAAACTTTCATCGTCAATATAGACCTTCATATTTATGAGGCCCCGCCGATTGTTCTGTTTTGGAATTATTTCGAGCACTATCAAATCGGTATTTCCTTCGCGAATGGTTTCCGAATAGTTGTATTGGTAGTACTTAAAATTCCTGGGATTAAAGGGAACCATGCGTGCCTGATTATATTTGACGAGGTCCTCGGCCAAAGCGCCCCGTGCGCTGTTTGAGATTCCACTAAGCCAAAAGTAAAATTGGCCATCGCTGCCAAAGTCGACCTGCTTTTTTCGTCCCTTAATGATCCGGATCTGATCGTTCGGATCTTTCTCCGTCTTAAATTTTTTATGCACTTCCAGCACCGATTCACTATAAGCCATCTGGAAGTCACCCAGCAAAAGATTCTCACGATAGAACGCGGTCAGTTGAACGGGTGCGGTATCATAATTTTCAGGAATTTTTGAGAGGGCTGTTTTAAGAATGTCAAGTCCGTTCGGAGAATTAATTGTGATCTCCGCAAGCTCGACCGTGGCCGGAATCAGGCGGATCACTGCATTTCTGTTCAACGACGCGCATGGCTCACGTTTGGTTTGATAGCCGATGCACGATATTATCAGCGTGTCCTTTGCGAACTTTTCCGGAAATTTGAAAATGAAATGTCCCTCTGAATTTGTTGAGGTACCCAACCCCGACGTATTCAATTGAATGTTTACAAACGGTATTGGAATGCTGTTTTGCGAATCAATAATCTTTCCAGTGACCGTAATATAATGCTGGCCACATGCGGTTAGGGCAACACCTGCCCAATAGAAAAACAATAAGCACATCCTGCACACGATCGTGTCTTCCAAAATTTTTTGATAAAGAAATACCTGCAAACCTTAAAAGTCTGCTCAAATCCGGATGTGAGAAGTATTTTTACAGGATTTCAAGCGGTTTTTTGAATTTGCAGGTTGATGTATTCCCGGGGAGTAACCCCGACCGTACTTTTGAATGCCCGTTGGAATGTAGCCTGCGAGTTGAATCCGCTCTCCAATGCAATTCCAGAAATAGTGAAATGATTGTTTGATGTATCAATAAGGCGCCGTTTTACCTCTTCAATTCTATACCTATTGACAAAGTCATTAAAGTTCGATTCATGGTATTGATTCAACATCAAAGAAATAGTTTTGGAAGGAAGTCCTGTGTAAGATGATACCTTTTTAAGATTTACGTCCGGATCGAGATAAAGCTTACCGTCTTCAAAGGCCTGTTTAAGCTTCGACATTACGTGCTCTGCATCGAAGTTTGAACCCAAAGCTGACAATGCGCCCCCTGCGCGCGGGGTGATCAATTTAGCGTAGTGATAACCACGCATTACCAACCAGTAAATCAAAACGACAAGGCAAATTTCAATGGGATAATAATGAGGACCGAATTCGATTTCAAAGATCCTTGGAATTAAGATGGTAATGGGCCACAAGACGCCTAGGATGATCATCGCAATCAATAGTGAGTTTATCCATTTGTGAGCTGCGGACTGAACATCCTTTGAATAAGCTTTGAAGAGCCCTGTCGTTTTTTTTGCCTTGCGAAATTGATAGATCGTGGCCACCAAATACCCCAGGAACATGGCTACAGAAATCTCTTCAGAAAATAACAGCGACCAGTCGAAAATTTTTCCGGGGGGGATATCCGTTTTTATCAGGTCGTTTATCCATAATATGTGGTAAGATAGTATGGCGATCCTTGAAAAGAACTGCAGGCCCATCCAACCGAAATGAAGACCAATTTGTCTGGCGGAGAATTTTCTTTCAGGATATAAAAGTGTGGTGACATATAGAAACAGACTTGGGCCCGCAGCATAGATCGTGATGAAACAAAACATATCGAAGAAAAGATATTGTTTGTCCAGGCCGGACGTCCAGTTAAAAGTTTCGAATCCATTGTAAGCGAGCACAAAGACGAACATCGCCAGGAATTTCGCTCCTGGATGTTTTTTATTAAAAAGCAGAACGATGGAAAAAATCAAAGCCTGCAATGCTCCAAAAAGAACCAGCAGATTGATCCAGCTAAAGTTGAGATTCATAAAATTGCGTTAACGTAAACTAATAGCTTTGATTACTTTCAGTCCGCCCAAAAGCAATAATAAAGATAACAAAAGACCACAGGAAATCTTGCGCCATTGTAACAAAACGGCCTTAGAAATGGAGGAGCCAGAAAGGAGCTATTTTTTTAGCAC
>DASUTP010000378.1:0-10027 GCA_036374515.1 Chryseolinea sp.
TCAAAATCCGCCCACTCGAGTCCGTCTTTTTTAAGGATTTTAATACGTGTCGTGCGTTCAAAATTCAGGGAAAACCCGGAATTTTGGCTGTAACGGATCGCCGACTCCCCAAAATCGCATAATACGACCGCAGCCGCCGACGAATCTTTGGCGTATTGTGTCATTTTTAACTCTTCGATGGAGACGTCTCCAAATTTTACAGGGGATTTTTGAGCAAGGGTGGCGGTAACGGCAAGGCATAGAATTAGCCCCAGAAACGGTGATTTCATATAACTGGTTGGGTTTAGGGTTTGGCGTTGAAAGTTATTAAATATTTCTTCCAACTTTATCGCTTTTGTTTCATTATAGTAACCTGATAACCCTCAACAACTTTGGCCAAATCAAAGACCTCGTTTTTTTGTCAGTCCTGTGGCTATGAATCCGCCAAATGGCTTGGAAAATGCCCATCCTGCAGCGCCTGGAATACTTTTGCTGAGGAGCTTCTTTTGAAGGAAGACAATAGTAAAACCGAATGGCGTCAGGAGTCGTCGCGCTCCAAAACCGTAAAAGCCAAAAAGCTGGTCGACATAGAGACTTCAACTGACGTTAGGATAAGTGCTGTTGATTCTGAACTTAATCGGGTTTTAGGGGGTGGAATAGTTCCCGGCTCTTTGATCTTGATTGGGGGTGAGCCTGGCATCGGAAAATCAACGCTGCTTCTGCAGATAGGGCTGCAGTTGGACCCCTTGCGTGTATTATATATTTCAGGAGAGGAAAGCGAGCAACAAATTAAAATGCGGGCAGACCGCCTGGAAGGGTCCTCAAAAAGCTTCTACACGTTGACTGAAACGAACACAAAGAATATTTTTCTGGCGGTTGAAGAAATTCAACCTGATGTTGTTGTTGTCGATTCGATTCAAACATTGCAATCCAATCAACTTGACTCGGCCCCCGGCACTATCGGGCAAGTGCGTCAATGCACGGGTGAGCTTATGAAATTTGCCAAGGAAACCAACACACCGGTTTTTCTCATAGGGCACATCACCAAGGATGGTATGCTTGCCGGGCCAAAGGTATTGGAACATATGGTCGATACGGTTCTTCAATTCGAAGGCGACCGCCACTTATCTTACCGGATTCTCCGAACGACGAAGAACAGATTTGGGTCAACATCTGAAATCGGAATTTATGAGATGGTAGGCACTGGGTTGCGGGAAGTTTCGAATCCATCTGAAATATTGATTTCACAAAAGGACGGCCCGTTAAGTGGTGTGACCATAGGCACAACGCTGGAGGGGAACAGGCCGCTTTTAATTGAAATTCAATCGTTGGTAAGTCCGGCGTCCTATGGGACGCCCCAGCGTACGCCAACGGGATTCGATCATAAACGCCTCAATATGCTCCTGGCTGTCCTTGAAAAACGGTGTGGCTTTCGTCTTGGCATGCAGGATGTTTTCTTAAACATTGCGGGTGGTCTTAGAGTGGAGGATCCTGCGATCGACCTTGCGGCATGCGTTTCTATAATTTCTTCTTTAGAGGAAATTTCGATTTCCGATAAGGCCTGCTTTGCCGCGGAAGTGGGCCTCGGTGGGGAGTTAAGAGCTGTAAACAAAATCGATCTGCGAATTTCTGAAGCTGAAAAACTGGGATTTCGCGAAATTTACATTTCAAAATACAGCCACAAATCGGTTGATTTTAAGAAGTTTAAAATTGATGTAAAATCGTTCGGGCAACTCAATGATGTGTTTCAGGATTTGTTTGGATAATATTGCGTAGATCTTTATGGAGAATTTCTTTACTGAAACATTGGGGATATCAGAAGTTGTATTCAGCTATATTTTGCTTCCCTTACTTATCTTTTTTGCACGCATCGGCGATGTTTCCATCAACACGATCCGCATTATCTACGTTCTGGGCGGAAGGCGCTGGACAGCGACATTGTTAGGTTTTTTCGAATCATTTATTTGGCTAATGGCGATCCGCCAGATTTTTGAACATCTTGATAATTGGATTTGCTATGTGGCATATCCCGCTGGATTTGCTTCCGGAATTTTTGTAGGAATGATAATCGAAGAGCGGATCGCGTACGGGAAGGTTATCGTGAGAATCATTACGCGAAAGGAGATTGGCGACCTTATCAGCTACCTCAACTTAAAACTGTTACGGTACACGCACGTTAATGCCGAAGGCCCGGACGGCCATGAGAACCTCGTGTTCACTGTCCTTGAGCGGGAGAATCTCGAGGGCCTCTTGTTCAAGTTGAAGGAAATTCTGCCGACCGCATTCTACACCGTAGAAAAAGTAAATCGCGCTGCTGAGATTGGTACGATTGCGGAACAGTCGACGCGGTGGAGTATTGTGTCGTGGTTGAGAAGTATACGAAGGGAATGACGTTATACCTCGTCCATCATTTTTAGAATTTCATCTACGTATTCGCGTGAGTTGGCCAGTCGGGGAACTTTGTTTTGTCCGCCAAGTTTTCCGCGCCGTTTCATCCAGTTATAAAATGTGCCTTCACCAGCCGTGTGCACTTTCGGTTCCACTAAAGCAAGGTTGTGAGCTCGCTTTGCATCATAGTCTGAGTTAATCGCACGGAGCGTTTCATCAAGGATACGCGCAAATTCGTCAGCGTCTGGCGGCAGAACTTTAAATTCAATGATCCATTCGTGACGTCCCTTTTTTCCTTCTTTAAGATACACCGGGGCAGCGGTGAAGTTGTCGATTACGGCACCGGTTATTTCGCAAGCTCTTGTGATAGCTGTCTCCGCATTTTCAACGATTATTTCTTCGCCAAAAGCGTTCATGAAGTGTTTCGTTCGGCCGGAAATTTTTATCCGGTAGGGGAATTTGGAGGAGAATTTAATTGTATCTCCAATGTTGTATCGCCACAAGCCTGAGTTCGTCGAGATTACCATAGCGTAATTCTTATCGAGCTCAACTTCGCTCAGCGGTACGGCCTTCGGATTTTCTTTTTCAAGCTCGTCCATCGGGATAAACTCATAAAAAATTCCGTAATCAAGCATAAGCAACAGCTCTTCTGAATTACGTTGGTCCTGTATTCCAAAAAATCCTTCACTCGCATTGTAGGTTTCCCAATACCGCATTTTGTCAGAGGGAATCATGGACTTAAAAAGTGTGCGGTAAGGAGCGAACGCAACGGCCCCATGGAAGAATACTTCGAGATTTGGCCACACTTCCAGGATATTTTTTTTCATCGCCATGTCCGTTACCCGCTGAATCAACAGCACGGTCCAGGTAGGTACACCAGCGATGTTCGTCACATTTTCCTGCATTGTTTCGCGTGCCAGCTTCTCGATCTTCTCTTCCCAGTTGCCCATCAATGCGGTTTCAAGGCTTGGTGTGCGGATGAATTGTGCCCACGGGGGCAAATTTTGCATTATGACAGCTGAAACGTCGCCGTAATACGAAGATGCTGAAGGATCCAATTCATTGATCTGATGACTGCCGCCTACCGCCAATCCTTTTCCATCGAATAGTTTCGTCTCCGGGAAATTATTCACATAAATGGATAGCAGGTCCTTGCCGCCCTTAAAATGGCAGTCCTCCAAGGATTCTTGTGAGACTGGAATGAACTTGCTGCGCGCATTGGTAGTTCCCGACGATTTGGAAAACCACTTTATCTCAGACGGCCAAAGGATATTTTGTTCGCCCTTCATCAGGCGGTCAATATAGGGGACCGTTTTTTCGTAGGTGTGTATGGGGACTCGCTCCCTGTACTGCTCGTAGCTGGTAATGGAAGAGAAGTCAAACTGCCGGCCGAACTCGGTATGCCTGGCCGTCTGGATCAATTTTTTAAATAGTTCTTCCTGGACCTCGTGGGGATATTTAATAAACAGTTCAATTTGATGGATGCGTTTTTGCATCACCCAAGTCAATATTGAATTAATCAGCCCCATAATGTCTTACCTGAATTTCAAAAATAAGAAAACTTTGTTCTGATTTATAATCGGAAATGGGGTAACATTTGAACTGGGCTCAAATCGCTTCCGAGGGATCAGACCAATTATCGTTAGGATCCTGTTGCACAACCTTAGCTCTCCGCAACTCAAAATTTTGTCCGAGATAGACTTTACGAACCTGTGGATCACTCGCCAGTTCTTCCGCAGTTCCCGCTTTAAATAATTTCCCGTCAACCATAAGGTAAGCGCGGTCTGTAATAGAAAGTGTTTCATCCACGTTATGATCCGTGATTAAAATGCCGATATTTTTCCTCTTTAATCGAGACACGATTGATTGAATTTCTTCGACAGCAATTGGATCAACACCGGCAAAGGGCTCATCCAACAGCACAAAACTAGGATCGACAGCGAGCGCGCGGGCAATCTCGGTTCTTCGCCTTTCCCCACCGGACAAAGACATGCCTAAATTTTTCCGGACTTTTTGCAGACTGAATTCATCAATCAGCATATCGACTTTTTCCTTTCGCTGTTGCTTGGTAAAAGATCGCATTTCCAGTACGGACATAATGTTTTCTTCCACAGTAAGCTTTCGGAAAACGGATGCTTCCTGTGCCAGATAGCCGAGGCCCTTTCGCGCCCGTTGATACATTGGAAGTGGTGTTATTTCCTCGTCATCCAAAAAGATACGGCCTTCATTTGGTTTGATAAGTCCCACGATCATGTAAAATGACGTCGTTTTACCAGCGCCGTTGGGTCCCAGCAATCCAACAATTTCACCTTGTTGCACTTGTACGGAAACGTTGTTTACAACAGTCCGCGTTTTATATTTCTTAACCAGATTTTCTGCCCGCAAAATCATGCTTCACCAAATTTAATGTCCTTTATTCTCAATTGAACACTGCTTGAACCATTAAAGGTGTTTTCCTCTATCGTGTATGCCATTTTGAAATAATCGCCGCGTGAAAGCCGGTCATAATGGTCGGCCATGTCAAATCCAACTACCTGAAAAATTTTTTCATTATTGTGTTGTTTCGCTAAAAACCGAACGTGCCTGTCTTTAAAGCTCGACAGAGAGTTAAATACAGAAACATCGCTAGCTTCAAACAAAGGTCGGGGGTTTTCAGGCCCAAATGGGGCCATTTGTTTCAATATGTTTACAAATTTTGGAGTGATAACATCAAAATTAAGCGGGAGATCAATTTCAAGGACCGGGGTGAGCATGTCTTCCGTTATTGTCGAGGATACAACCTGCTCAAATTTTTGCTGAAAAGACTCGAGGTTGTTCATATCTAAGGTCAGACCGGCGGCATACTTGTGGCCGCCGAATTTCTCCAGTAGGTCACTACACTCAAGTATCGCTCCATAAAGATCAAACCCACTTACGCTTCGGGCCGAGCCGGTAATTTTGTTATTGGATTCAGTGAGTATCACCGTGGGGCGATAATATTTTTCAACACAGCGCGCAGCTACGATCCCGATAACCCCTTTATGCCAGGTGTTCTTGAAAAGCACGGTTGATTTCGCCGTGCGGAGCAGCTCGCTGCTTTCAATCATGGCTAAGGCTTCAACCGTTATATCCGAATCGAATTGTTTGCGGATTTCATTCTTAAGGTTTAACCTTTCCGCCAGGGTGTTAGCCTCTTGTTCGGTCTCGGAGACAAGCAGGTCAACGGCTGCCCTAGCGTGAGCAATCCTCCCGGCTGCGTTGATCCGCGGACCCAGCGTAAAAACAATACCCGAAACATCCAGGTCATTTTTCGTTCCCGCAATTTCCTTGAGCGCTTTTAATCCCGGCCGCGGATTGTCATTTAGTTTTATCAGCCCGTAATAAGTAAGAATTCTATTTTCGCCTGTGATCGGCACGATATCCGAGGCAATGCTTACCGCCACCAAGTCCAAATACTCGTAGAGTTCGTGTTCGTACCGATGTTTCTGCGCATAGCCCTGCATGAATTTAAATCCGATTCCGCATCCGCTTAGTTCAACATATGGATACTGACAGTTTTCTTGTTTTGGATCCAACACAGCTACGGCGTTGGGAATGACATCATCGGGAAGGTGATGATCGCAGATAATAAAGTCGATTCCCTTAAATGTTGCCAAGGCGACTAGCTCGGTAGATTTAATCCCGCAGTCGAGCGCGATTATGAGAGAGAAATTATGTTGTTCGGCGTATTCAACGCCTGCGAGCGAAATTCCATAACCCTCAGCGTACCGGTCGGGTATATAAATTTCACAATTCGAATAAAATTTGCTTAGGTAACTAAACACCAGCGCGACGGATGTTGTACCGTCGACATCATAATCGCCGTAGATAAGAATTTTCTCTTTGGTGTCGATAGCTTTTTTTAAGCGGGCAACGGCACTTTCCATTCCTTTCATCAGAAACGGATTATGCAGCTGATCCAGGCTTGGGCGGAAAAAATTTCGCGCGCTTTCAAAGTCTGCAATTCCACGTTGCACTAGAATCGTGGCAAGATACGGGTTGATATTGATGGCATGGGAGAGCTCCGTGATCTGCTGCTTGGGTGGCAGCTCTTTCGATAACCATCTTTTATCCATGGGTTAGTTTGATTCTAGTTTCACTTCGCCATCAAGTCCAGTAAAACCGCTCTTACCTTCTGCACCGGGCTCTCCATTTTTTCCATTTTTTCCACGTGGTCCTAATCCGGCCCCGCCATGGTACCCGGCCCTTCCCCCTTCACCCGGATTTCCTCCTCGCGCCTTAACCAATATTTTAGTTCCCACCCAAGGTTTCATAGATTCGATTTTTGGACTTGACAGTACAAGGTTACCACTCTTTGCTCCATTTCCTCCGTTGGCACCGCTTCCTCCGTTTGCTCCGTTTCCACCGTTGCAATGCAGTGTTCCTGGGCTCCCTCCGCCGCCACTTCCGCCAGGTCCGCCCTGGCCGCCATCTCCACCGGAGACATCAATTGTAAGCGGGCCACGGATGGTCAGCCTTTCAAGATACAGAAAAAGATTTACGCCTGGTCTTCCATCGAGTCCCCTCGTGCCGGGACCGCCAGGTAACCCATCCCGGCAGGGCGCATTATAGGATAATCCATTTCTTCCCTGTCTACCCGGTTTGCCTGCAATGCCTTTTCCATCGATCAGGCAATAACTTCCGATAATTGCAACCTTTGCGCGAATGAAATTATCCGGTTTGAGTTTGTTTAGGATAATCCGTGAGGAATCCATCATAACCAACGTATCGGCTACCAAAATATCTGTTTCTGCTAACGTATAAGTCTCTCCTGCTTTAAGAAGTAATTTGCTTACCCTAACTTGGGCCAATAAAGAATTGGATAAAAATAAGACAATCAGAAGAACTTTGTAATTGGGCATCCTATAAAATTATCCAGATATAAATGTTACAAAAATAAGGTTCTTATACACAACCCCCGTGCCATTTATAAACAAAGAAAGCAGCACTTTCGTACTGCTTTGTGTAAAGGGTTAGCTTTAACCTATTTTGATTCCGGGGCTGGTTTGTCTGCCACAACCCCTTCCAGCACGTCTTTTATCTCTACCCGCTGGCCATCCTGATAGGGTACGATCCATGCATCTTTAACGCCCATTTCACGCATATATTTTTTAAAAGTATCGGCTTCCCAATAATCGCGGAATACTCCGATCGTTAACTTTTGAGGCTCATTATCCTTCGCCTCTCCGCCGAAATTGGGATTGTTTTCAAAATATTTCGCGAGATTTTTATTTTTAAAAGCACCGATCTGAACTTTAAACACCACACCTTTTGAAAAGTCCATTGAGTTTGACGGATTTTCTTTCAAGGCGGTGAGCTCTGCATTTGCAGCGGATAACTGGCCACGGGCCTGGGAGAGTTGATCTTCGAGTTCGGCAATTTTAGAATCCTTTTCGCTGATCGATGATTGCATCTGCGTAACCTTTTGATTCAAGGTAGCAACGGTATTGTCGGCTGTTTGCTTATCCTCCGTAAGTTGTTTCAGATTCGAAGGATTCTTGGCGTACTCCTTTGCTTTTTTCTTCCATTCTTTCTTTTCTTTCTTAGAAAGCTGTGCGATACTTTGCGTTGATACAGCGAAGAACGCAAGGCAGAAGAAGACTATGATACTATTTTTCATTCTGGTAGGTTAAAAAATTTAAATTAAAGGTACAAATTTTCTGAATATCTCAACTAGTCGAGATTCCCCACCATTTTCTCAGGCCGTACCCACGCGTCAAATTGTTCGGAGGTAAGATACCCAAGCTCGACGGCAACCTCTCTTAAAGTTTTGTTTTCCTTGTGCGCGGTCTTGGCAATCTTAGCTGCCTTCTCATAGCCAATGTGAGTGTTGAGCGCAGTGACCAACATCAGAGAATTCTCAAGGTGCTTTTGAATAACCTCGTGATTTGGCTCAATGCCCACAGCGCACTTATCGTTGAACGAAACGCATGCGTCACCTAGTAAACGCGCTGATTGCAGAACGTTGTAAGCAATAACTGGTTTGAATACATTTAATTCAAAGTGGCCCATCGCGCCACCGACGGAAACAGCGGCGTCATTTCCTATAACCTGCGCGCAAACCATGGTGAGCGCTTCGGGCTGAGTGGGATTAACCTTTCCAGGCATGATGGATGAGCCCGGCTCATTGTCGGGAATAATAATTTCTCCAATGCCACAACGTGGGCCTGAGCTTAGCATTCGAATATCGTTAGCAATTTTCATTAAGGAAACGGCCGTGCGTTTTAAGGCGCCGGAGAGTTCAACCATTGCATCGTGCGCTGACAAAGCTTCAAACTTATTCGGCGCTGTAATGAAAGGATAGCCCGTCAGTTCCGCGATCTTCTTGGCGACCAGAACATCATAACCCTTTGGCGCATTCAGGCCAGTACCAACGGCTGTGCCGCCCAGCGCCAGTTCGCGCACAACTTCCAATGCATTTTTAATTGCCCTCATACTTTGATCAAGCTGCTGGACGAAGCCCGAAAAAGCCTGACCGAGTGTAAGGGGTGTCGCGTCCATAAAATGCGTTCGTCCGGTCTTAACAATATTCTTGTAGGACGTGGACTTAAGCGCCAACGTTTCTCTCAGTTTCTTCATCCCTGGTAAGGTGATTTCCATGACTTGTTTATAGGCGGCGATATGCATGGCAGTTGGAAACGTATCATTTGAGGACTGCGATTTATTAACGTCGTCGTTAGGATGAAGGACCTTCTTTTCATCGTCCAGTTTACCACCGTTCAAAACATGCGCCCGGTATGCGATAACTTCATTTACGTTCATATTGCTTTGGGTGCCTGAACCGGTTTGCCAAATGACGAGTGGAAATTCTGTATTGAGTTTCCCTTCCAGAATTTCGTCGCAGACTTTCTCGATCAAAAGTTTTTTTTCTGAAGGAAAGCTGACCAGTTCATGATTAGCCTGGGCGGCAGCTTTTTTTAGATACGCGAACGCATAAATAATTTCCTGCGGCATGCTGGCTTCGGGTCCTATCTTGAAATTATTTCGCGAACGTTCAGTCTGGGCACCCCAATATTTATCGGCTGGCACCTGCACTTCACCCATGGTGTCTTTCTCAATGCGGTAGTTCATGTGTTTTTTCAATTTGCGGCGTAAAAATAGGAAAGGCGATCAAACAAAGGAATGTAAAATTTCAGCGAGGCGGCCATAAACATAAATTTATTGTTAATAGATCGGGGTAAGGTTTATCTTTAAGGCAATATGAAGCTGGGTAAGGCATTGAAAAAGGAAAAAGTAGAGAAGCTTTATTTTGTTGCGATAGTACCGCCGTCGCCGATTTATGAGGAGGCCTTTGAGCAAAAGGTATATTTTAAAACAAAGTATAATAGCAAGGCGTCACTCAATTCGCCGCCGCACATTACGCTTCACATGCCGTTTAAATGGGTGGAAAAAAACGAAGACGAAATAGTCTCTCACCTCACCGCATTCGCCCATGAAAATTCGTCGGTGGCCATTAAACTGAACGGCTTTTCGTCTTTTCCGCCGCGTGTTATTTTTATCAATGTGGAAATCACGGCCGAGCTGGAAAAGCTGCAAAAGAATTTAGCCCGATATTTCAAGAGACAGTTAAACCTTTTTAATGCGAACTACAAGGAACTGCCATTCCACCCACATTTAACCCTGGCATTCAGAGACCTTAAAA
>DASUTP010000379.1:0-2882 GCA_036374515.1 Chryseolinea sp.
TGAAAGTCCTGGAATATAATTCCCAACTTGCGGCGCAGTAACGGTACCTGTGCAGCCTTGATGGTTCGAAGGTCAAAACCCGCAACTTTCATGTCGCCAAGGCGCAGGGGAAAATCTGCGTAAAGGGTTTTTAACAACGAAGTCTTGCCGGAGCCTGTGCGTCCCACCATAAAAACGAATTCACCTTTCTGAATATCAAAGGAGACGTCGCCTAAGATGGTGTTGTGATCGTGAAAGATGCTAACACCTTTAACATGGACAACAGGATCGGTAGAAAACATTCTTAAATTTTTGTTTTGAACGTGCTAAGTTGCAAATTATTTTGACACCGATAAAAGCAAAAGCCACAACTTGAGCTGTGGCTTTTGTGTGTAAGTATAGGAGGTCTATCCATTTACCTTTTTGTGATCCGCCAAAAATTTCTCTAGTCCGCTATCTGTGAGCGGATGCTTTAGCAATCCGGTGATAACGCTTAGAGGGCAGGTTGCAACGTCGGCGCCAAGCTCGGCACACTGGATCAGGTGCATCGTGTGTCTTACGGATGCTGCCAAAACTTCCGTTGCGTAGCCATAATTGTTATAGATACTCACGATCTGGGCAATCAATTCCAGACCGTCGGTCCCAACGTCATCGAGGCGGCCGATGAATGGTGATACATAACTTGCGCCTGCTTTCGCTGCCAGGATGGCTTGCCCTGCAGAAAATACCAGCGTACAGTTAGTGCGAATATTCTCACTGGAAAATTTTTTGATCGCCTTGACGCCATCTTTTATCATTGGAACTTTAACAACGATCTTGTCGTCGATTTTAGCGAGCTCACGTCCTTCTTTAATAATAGTGTCGAAGTCTGTGGCAATTACCTCTGCACTCACATTGTTGTCGACAATATCACAGATGGCCTTATAATGTGCCCTAATATTTTCCTTTCCCTTCACGCCTTCTTTGGCCATTAACGACGGATTTGTGGTAACGCCGTCTAAGACTCCTAAGTCATGTGCTTCTTTTATTTCGTTCAGATTGGCTGTGTCAATGAAGAATTTCATGATGATCGTTTCAGTTTGATTAATATAAATTTGTTTTAAGGCGAAATTGCGAGAATCGTAGACAAACTATCGATGGGTTAACAAGGATATAAAAATGGCAAACCGAACATCGCACCGCTACAACCGCCTACCCTTGCTACCTTCCGATCCTGGGGGAGTTCAGCAGGAGCTGGTCGTGCCGATTTGCCGGCGCAAAGATACGATTGACAAAGGAGAAACGGTAATAAGAATATAAATTTCCTTTAAAATGGCTGCTATTTGGCTAATCCAGCGTAATATAGATTGAATTCCAAGGCATTCGCCTCCTCAAATCCGTCGGCGTCAAGATCGTCGAATATATTTTCATCAAATTCCAAACTGCGCATTTTGCTGGCGCCATTGGCGCCCAAGGTGATCTCTATCCCCTTAAACTGCAGGGGATTTACCTTGACAAGAATGGTGGCGCCATCGAATTTTTTTTTGAAATAACGATGGACGATATTGCTTTCTTTGGGCATGAAAGGTACGAACTATGGTAAAGCTTGATTTACCGACACAAATTTTTACTCCTAGATTGATTTTACAAAAACTAAGGTATGAAGAAGCGGAAGAAATCTTTTATAGCTATGCCAGTAAACCGGAAGCAACCCGCTTTATGTCGTGGCCTACGCATCAGTCCTTGGGTGATACCAGGGCTTTTCTTCAGTATGCTGCAAATGGATGGGCAGCTGGTACAGATTATTCATATTCTATAAGGTCTGGGAACGGGCGATTCGTGGGAAACTTCGGGATCATCAATGAAAATGGAAAACTTCAATTCGGATATATCTTTAGTCCGACGCAGTGGGGCAGGGGTTACGCTACCGAGGTATGCACTTCCATGATGTCCATTTTGCGAAAGCTGGATGGCGTCTTAAGTATACAGACCTTTACCGATGCGGAAAACATAGCGTCGGCAAAAGTGCTTTTGAAAAGTGGTCTCCTTCAGGAGGGAACGTTGTCTAATTGGTTTCGATTTATAAATCAAAATAATCGGGCAAAAGATTGCCTACAGTTCCGGCTTCCATTGTAATCCTCGGGGGCAGAATCAGGTAAGCCAAAAAAAGCGAAAAGGTGCGCAGCGGATTTAAAATTGTCGACGCCCCTGTCAAAAACTTTCGCCCTATTTAAAGGATGTTTGCGTGCACTGTGCGAAACAATGCTTTTTTTTGAGCCAATTCAATCGATTTCGGCAAAAAATATTAATTTTAATTTTTGTAATAGCATCGATTGAGCCAAGCTATGCTAGCTAAACCTCTAAAAAACCAAACCCAGAAAACCAAAGACCACTCCCTGGACGAGGGGACGTTATGGCTGAATTTTAAAAAGGGCAACGACCTCGCGTTTTCCATCCTTTATAATAAGTACGTTCATCGTTTGTATAGTTACGGAATGCACACCTGCCGCGATAAAGATCTCGTGCTGGATTGTCTCCAGGAATTGTTCACCCTGCTGTGGGACCGGCGCGAAAAATTGAGCGAGGTGACCTGCGTGAACTACTATTTATTTAAGTCGTTCCGCCGGCTGCTGATGAACCGATTGACGGTAGGACGGAAATTTCTCATTTCATTGAGCGACAAGGAAAACCAGGCGTTTGACTTTGCCCCTTCACGGGAAGACGCGCTGATCGAAGAAGAATGGGAAGTTGAACGCAACAAAAAATTACGAAATAGCCTGCACGCATTGACCAAACGGCAACGCGAAGCCATTTTTCTTAAGTTCTTCAATCAGCTTTCATACCATGAGGTAGCTGCGATAATGGACCTTCACGTAGACTCTGTCTATAATTTAATTTCGAAATCGATCGATCTGCTCCGCAAA
>DASUTP010000380.1:0-7448 GCA_036374515.1 Chryseolinea sp.
ATAATCTGCCTGAGAAAAATATTGAAGGAAGGCGGGTAAAGAACTATGCAAAAAAGAAAACCAAAGACAGCGCCGTATAGGTGCGCATCGTGATTGATGTTGTCATTTGCTTTTCTCCCCTGGAAATATGAGTAAATGATATATGCAGTTCCCAGTATAAACCCAGGAAGGCATATTGCAATGAAAAGACAAATTTTCTGCGTAGGTTGAAAAACGATCGATGCAAATATCACTGCTGCCACACCTCCGGATGCGCCTAACGAGTTGAAGCCCGGGTTGTTCCGGTGTTTCAGATAGCTGGGTAAATCGGAAACCACAATTGCCAGCAAATACAAAGCTATGTAGTATACTGCTCCCCAATCGCCCCATATGATTTTGAATACATGTTCGATAACCCGGCCGAAAAAGAAAAGTGAAAACATATTCAGGATCAAATGCATATGGTCCTGATGAATAAATCCCGATGTCACAAAGCGATAATATTGACCCTGCGTCCTTATCTTGTAAGGGTTCATCATAAATTCAGCAAAGACCGTCGGACGGTTAAATGCTAACATGCTGACTAAAACGGTGGCACCAATGATGGTATAAGTAATAAACACGTCTTCTTATTTGAATTTTAAATTACATTATTCTAAAAAAAATTAAACACAGGCGTCGGCTTTCTTCATGGAACGCCGTCGTCATTCGATACCTTATGAAAGACTTTAAAAAATATTATGTCATCCCTGCGCAGCCTGATGAAATTTACCTGGCTTTGACAAACCCGGCCACCATTCAACTTTGGTCTGGTGAACGGGCTGAGATGTCCACCGAACCAGGCTCAGAATTTTCCTTGTGGGATGGAAGCATAACAGGCAAAAATGTAGAATTTGAGCCTGGTAAAAAAATTATTCAACAATGGTATTTTGGTGATCACCCTGAAACCTCGATCGTGACCATAAAACTTCACCCACATGCGCAAGGAACTTCGGTCGAATTGAAACAAACCAACATACCGGACGAGGACTACGACGACATTGTCGAGGGATGGAACACGGTCTACTTTGGGTCTCTTCATGATTTTTATGCCTAATTGTATTTGGGCAAAAAGGTCTACAGTTTCTTGTCACCGGATACGCCATAGCGTTTCCGTTCCTCAAATTTGCCTTCTTCAAAGGGCTCAAATAAGGAAGCGCTAATAATTTTTTTGGCCCATTTTTGACTGTTGAATCTGGTTAAAACATCACTGCCATGGCAACTGAAAATGGAAAATCGAATATTCAGGAAATTGTAAAGTGGGCCGCGATCGGCGCGGGTACTTTTTTGATTGCAAACACTATCTACAAGGCATTAAATCACTACGATCTTAAGGGCAAGGTCGTATTGATCACAGGTGGTTCACGCGGATTAGGTTTGGTTTTGGCGAGACAGCTGGCACGGAAGGGTGCGCGCTTGGCCATTTGCGCCAGAACACCCGAGCAACTGGGACAAGCACATGTTGAACTGGAAGGCCTTGGTGCCGAGGTAATTTCAATGACCGTAGATGTGACAGACCAACGGCAGGTCCAGGCGATGATGATCGACATCCTCGAACACTATGGAAAATTGGATGTAGTGATTAATAACGCAGGACTTATCCAGGTTGGACCGCAGGAAAATATGGGTGTAAATGAATACGAGCAGGCGATGAAAGCAAATTTCTGGTCGGCACTGTATACAATGCTCGCGGTCATCCCATATTTTAAAGAGCAGGGCGGAGGGAGGATCGTGAATGTTACATCGATAGGAGGAAAGATCGCAGTACCACACCTATTGCCTTATACAGCCAGCAAGTTTGCACTTGTGGGGCTTTCGGAAGGCATGAATGCGGAATTGAAAAAGGATAACATCCTGGTCACAACAGTAGTACCTAACCTTATGCGTACTGGCAGTCCCCGGAATGTCACCGTAAAAGGTGATCATGAAGCGGAGTACGCCTGGTTCAAGGTGGCTGATTCCTCGCCTATACTTTCTCAATCGGCGGAAACGGCGGCTGCAGAAATTATACAAGCGCTTGAGCAGGGTGCTTCGGAAGCAATTCTTTCCGCTACAGCGAAGGTTGCTACGATACTACAGGGATTTGCGCCAGGCTGGATGAACGTGATAATGGGCCTCGCAAACAAGTTTTTGCTTCCGGGATCCGTGCCGGGAGGTGATGTTAGCAAGAAGGGTTATGAAAGTGAATCGAAACTTTCACAGGGGTCTATAGGAAGTAAGAGTGATCGCGAGGCTGTGAAGAACAACGAGATCTAACAGCAGTTTCAGGGAAATTAACTTATATTATTCTGACACCAGTCCAGGCGTGATCGCCTGGGCGATATACCGTTTATATAAATTACCAAACGCGGCAGACATTAAAAAGGCCATTGGTTCCGCAAATGATCAAGTCAGAGCCCGTTTTAAAACTGCAAAACGGCGATTTATCGTTAACCTTCCCCCGCTGACTCGAATTGAAGCAACCAGCTTCGGACAGGAATATTTTCAGCATAAACTTCTTTTAAAGTAAGCTTCCCTGTTCTATTTTACTTCCACCAACCTAATTCAATGTTTATTCTGAAAACGAAAAAAGCAATTCTTGTTCTTTCAGGAATGCTCATTCTGGCAGCGTGTACTTCTGAAAAAAAGAATGAAAGAGCAGAAATTGCAAGCGCCATCGAAAAATCCATCACAACTGAACTTCTCAATAAATGGTATCCCGCGGCGATGGACACACAGTACGGTGGTTTCCTCAGCACCTGGACCTTCGATTTCAAGCCCACCGGCGAGCAAGACAAAATGATCGTATCGCAAGCGCGCCACGTGTGGACAAACTCAAAAGCATCTGAGGTTTATAAAGATGTAGCTCATTATAAAGCGTGCGCCACCCATGGATTTAAATTTTTGCGAGACGTCATGTGGGACAAGACGTATGGGGGTTTTTACACTTTGGTAGACCGGCAGGGAAAAGTACAACGTGAAGACGAAATCAAAACTGCATACGGTAATGCATTTGCGATTTATGCGCTGGCGGCATACCATCATGCCACGGGTGATACCAGCGCTTTGAAGCTGGCGCAGGATGGATTTCTCTGGCTTGAAAAGCACAGCCATGACCCCGTATACAAGGGATATTTTCAGCATTTGAAACGGGACGGTACGGTCATCAGACGTGACGAAACTGTGTTGTCAACTGAAGATACAGGATACAAAGATCAAAACAGCTCCATTCACCTGCTTGAAGCTTTTACAGAACTTTACCAGGTGTGGCCGGATTCTCTTGTCGGAGTGCGGCTAAAGGAGATGCTCTTTTTGATCCGTGACACGATTGTCAACGACAAAGGATCGCTTGTACTGTTTTTTCAACCGGATTGGACACCGGTATCGTTCAGCGACTCCAGCGAGGCCGTTATCATGAAACATCGCAGTCTGGATCACGTTTCTTTCGGCCATGATGTAGAAACCGCGTACCTGATGATGGAGGCGTCGCATGTAGCAGGTATTACCGACGACGCCCGAACGCGCGAGGTAGGAAAAAAGATGGTAGACCATTCCCTTGAAAAAGGGTGGGACGATACCGTTGGAGGATTTTACGATGAAGGTTATTATTTCAAGGGAGAGTCCGATATCAGGATCACAAAGGATACGAAGACCTGGTGGGCACAAGCCGAGGGATTAAATACACTACTGATCATGGCTGATTTATTTCCGGAGGATGAACACCGATATTTTGAAAAATTTGAAAAAATGTGGCGTTATATCGATACGAACCTAATCGATCATGAACACGGTGAATGGTATCCGGGTGGGCTGGATAAAGAGCCGCAGGCGAAAACCGCGCTGAAGGGCCACATATGGAAGGCGGTTTATCATCAATACCGTGCAATGGCTAACTGCGTACAGCGTCTTGGCGCAAAGAACGCTCATTGACCTGCCTTCAAACAGAAAAGATTTTAAAACCTGGGGCTGCTAGTAAATGTTATTGAAGAAACTTCACGTAACCGAACTGAAATTTGACTTTAGACCTAACTCGAAAACCAGTAATTTCTCATGATCAGCAACGCTAAAACCATCGTCCATGATCCGCCGGTGAAGGTAAAACCATCGGTGGATGATAAAGTGCTTACCTCAATTGAACTTTCGGTTTTGGATGATTCATACGTATATGTCCATTGTTCTTTTGATAATGTCTGGAGGGAAGCGTTGATACGAATCTGGAAAACTACTTATTTGATCGACCATGGCTCCGGCGCAAAATCAGGTCTCATTCACGCCGAGAACATCTCCATCGCGCCACTTTGGACTGTGATACCGGATAATTGTATTCATAATTTTATCCTCATTTTTTCAGCCTTGCCAAAATCCTGCAGCGCATTCGATCTGGTTGAGGAAATACCTCAACCGGGCGGATTTGTTGTTAAAAATATCGAGCGAAACGGACGCGATGTCTACCATGTGACAATGGCCTAAAGCATTTTATTCTGATCTGTGAAGCCTGCTGTTGTCTTATATGAATAAACTTTTCCTCATTGGTCTTTTGCTGCTAATAGCAGGCTGTGGCGCCGGCCCCGGGAGACTCAAGGCGCTAACACAGCATGGTATTCCTTTCCAGAGCGGTCGGACGACAATTGATGTTGCTGAAAGTTCGGCCAAAGTGCGCGTGCAGTATACAGGTTGTGGCGGCCTCTATATTCTCAAGGGCGATCAGGCGATTATGATCGATCCTTTTTTCTCCAACCAAAAGTTTATGCGCATCGGATCTTCGATGTTTAACGGAAAAAGGAAAATACGTTCTGACCCGAAAGCCATTGACGGGGGACTAAAATCCATTGAAGCGGCAATGGGAAAAATTGGCGCCGAAAATACCACTGTTCTTTCTGCGCATAGCCACTACGATCATTTGATGGATGTGCCAGCAGTACATGCCAAACTTAATAATGTGCCGACCCTTTATGTGAATCAATCCGGCTTCAACACCTGCTACAACGTGCTGGATACAGGTAAAATGGTGATCCTGGAAAATTTTATGACCACACAGGAAATCACGCGCCGCCCCATCGAAATAGCAGGGCTACAGGGAAGTATTCGAATCTATCCCATTCTCGCCGGTCATAACGCACATTTCAACGACATTAAATTTTTCAGCGGAAGCCGGACGGAACCGGTTCCCTATTTTACAGACCCCCTGGCAAAGACGAGGGTGAATGACTGGCTTGAAGGAAACACGTTCTCGTTTATGATCGATTATCTCGGACAGAATGGGGAAATCGATTTTCGAATATTTGTGCAATCTTCATCGTGTAACCCTATGGCTGGCATCCCGCCGGCTGCGATGTTAAAGGATAAGCCTGTAGACGTTGCATTTTTGGGGGTTGCTTCATATCGCTTTTCCCCGGATTATCCGTGCACGCTAATGCAAGCCATTCAGGCAAAGGAAATTGTTTGGATCCATTGGGAAGATTTTTTCAGAAAATATTCAAAAGAGCCAAAGACGCTGAGAGGCACAGACGTTGTGAAATTTTTTGATATTCCCTGCGTAAAGCCTTACAAGCCTAAAGCTCTTTTACCTTGGCCCGGCGCGGGTTACGATTTTGAATAAAGTCAGGCTTGCTCAAAAGTCGAGGCTGATCTGATTCTCATCTTTTTTTCGGGCGACCTTGATCTTGCTTAATGAAACTGATACAACTTGCCTGTGTTTAATGTATAACAAGTACCCTTCGACGTCCACAAAATTCATCTTTCTAAGAATGTCGATATATGTTTGCACCTGTCGCTGATCTGCCTTGGATGGTTCGCCCGTTTTGAAATCGATGATGATTGCTTTTCTGTTCTTGATGAGAAGCCGGTCGACCCTGCTTTCCGTTCCATCTGGTGAAAGTATCGGTGTTTCTGTTCGAACGTCCCACTCATGGGAGAACCAGGTAGCGACGGGTGGGATACGCATAAGCTCCTGCAAACGATCATGAAGCGGACCTTTCTCTTCGCTGGTGATGAGCCCTTCGAACACCATTTGATCCAGGGCATCCTGGATTTCAGAATCATGCTTAATCCGGGAAAGAATGGTGTGCAGGTGAATGCCAAAACTTATTTTTTCAAATTTTTCTTCTTCCGGGTTGAAGTATGTTTTCGCCGTTTGCCGGATGACGAGTTTTTCGCGCCAGTGAAAAGCCGGATAAAATTTTAAGCTAACGGTAGTCTGACCAATTTCTTTTCTTGCTGCCGGCCTCTTTTCCCAGCTTCCTGTAGAATATTCGTTTTTCACTGCATTCCAGTTCACGGCTAGTGGGGATTGCGTTATTGCACGGTGCAATACGTACGCGGAGCTTTTTCTCGTACTCCGTACGTTTGGATGAGGTGCCATAACTATCATCCCTTGTTCTGCCCGGGTGAGGGCGACGTACAACAGGTTCAAATTATCCAGATAGCTTCGGGTCCGTTCAGCCGTATAATAGTCGTCAAAAAATGTTTTATCCAGCGTGCCGGAATATCTCACTGGCAATGGTCCCGAATCTTCAAACGGCGCCTGACCTGTTTTGACCCAAAGCAAAAGTTGACGCATTGAATCATGATCGAGATTCCAAAAACAGAATGGAATGATCACATATTTAAACTGAAGTCCTTTGGATTTGTGAATGGTGAGTATTTGTACAGCGTCCACTTCGCCGGATATTTGGATGGACTGTTTCTGCTTGTTTACTTCCCACCACTCGAGGAATGCCCCCAAGTCGTTCCTTTCGCGACTGTAAAATTCGAGCACAAGATTTTGGAAAGCTTGCAGGTAAGCAAGTTCGCCCCGATGTTCACCCAGCTGAAAGATTCCGATCAGCGTTTCCGTTAGCTCAAAGAGGGGAAGCTTTTTCAGCGATGACTTTTGTTTGGCAAAAGCCGGAGGCAGATTGCTTTCGAAAAATATCTGGTTGGCTACAGCAAAAACTTCCGTCAGCGGCCGATGCGGCTCATGGAGACGGGTGAACTCATAACTGAGTTGTGCGCGTGCAATAACGTCATCTGGATTTAACAGGTATCGCATAGCACTCAGCAAAAGGTTGACTGATGCGGCTCCATCTATCCTGAGGGATTCGTTCGAGACGACCTCGTATTTAAATCCAGCTTTAGCTTGCTCAGAATCTTTGTACCGGAGCAGGTGTGCCACGATCTGTTGTCCTTCTTCATTTCTGCGGACAAGGATGGCAATATCCTTTAAGGGAATTCCCAGCCTTTGGAGATCTTCTAGGTAACGTGGTATTTGGTCAAATGCCGAATCCTTCCACGTACGGCCTTCTTCGTCTTCAAAAAATTTTACGTTTACAAAACCTTCCTCGTCTTTGAAGACTTTTTGATGTACATCCCGATATGCTTCCGCAGCGAGCGGATGTTCCGTTTCATCAGCTAAGAAGGTCGATGCTGCAAAAAATAGAGCGTTATTAAAATTTACTATGGCGGTTGAGCTT
>DASUTP010000381.1:0-6229 GCA_036374515.1 Chryseolinea sp.
TGTCGGGCTCCGTTGCCGAGCTTGATGATTTCCCGGCTTATCGATTAAAAGACCTGCGTGGAATTTTCAAGAACTTTACAGAGCAAGATGCTGCGGAAATCAAAAAGATTGAAAAGACCACCAATCATGACGTAAAAGCGCTGGAATATTTTATAAAAAAAGAGTTTGACACATTAAAACTCGAACCATTTAAGGAGTTTGTTCACTTCGGATTAACGTCGCAGGATATCAACAACACTGCCATTCCGTTACTGCTGAAGAACTTTATCGACGACGAATATTTTCCAAAAATTGACATGCTGCTCAGTCGCCTGAATGCGTTGGCAAAGGACTGGAAAGACATTCCGATGCTTGCCCATACACACGGCCAGCCCGCTTCTCCCACGCGCGTCGGAAAAGAGATCATGGTCTTTGCCGCACGCCTGGAAAAACAGTTGAACCAGGTCAAGGCAGTTCCGGTATCGGCAAAATTTGGCGGGGCCACCGGTAATTTGAACGCTCATTATGTCGCTTATCCAAATATAGACTGGAATAAATTTGCTGATGATTTTTGCAGTCATTTAGGTCTGGTCCGTAGCTTCCCCACGACCCAAATAGAACACTACGATAACATGGCTGCGCTCTTCGACGGCCTCAAACGTGTCAACACTATTCTGATCGATTTGTGCCGCGACCTGTGGCAGTATATTTCTATGGAATATTTTAAGCAGAAGATAAAGGAGGGGGAAATCGGATCGTCGGCAATGCCACACAAGGTTAACCCGATTGATTTTGAAAATGCGGAGGGTAATCTCGGATTCGCCAATGCTATTTTTGAATTTCTATCCGCAAAACTCCCTATCTCCCGGCTGCAGCGCGACCTTACGGATTCAACTGTGCTTCGAAATATCGGTGTCCCTATTGCGCATACTTACATCGCAATTCAGTCTATAATGAAAGGACTGAGCAAACTCGAGTTAAATGAAACCGCAATAAGACAAGATCTGGACAACAATTGGGCTATTGTTGCAGAAGCGATACAAACGATCTTACGGAAGGAAGGGTATCCCAATCCATATGAAGCATTAAAGGCACTGACGCGTAAGAATGAAAAAATAACACAACAAAGTATTGCAGAATTTATCGATGGCCTGACAATAGCCGACACGTTAAAAACACAGTTGAAATCTATCACGCCATTTACGTATGTTGGGGGATAGCTTCCTCTTTTTCCTTCCGGTGAAATAAATCGTATTCAACCCCTATACGCAACGCCTCGCCTACGCCCCATGCCTGCGCGATACATCCGTGGGGAAGATAGGGAGGTTCTGCATCAAAAATTTCCGAGATTGTTCCAACCCCGGCTTCATTCAGCTGTTCCAGGAAATGCTGCAACAGTAAAGCGGCTTGCTTTTTTCCCTTTTCACCCTTGACATAAAACAGCGCATCAACGTACGGTCCCATCAAAAAACTCCATACGGTTCCATTATGGTAACTGCCGTCACGACTCCAAATATTTCCACCGTACCGGGGTTTATAATCTTTTGACTGCGGCGCCAGACTTCTGAGCCCTTTCGGCGTTAACAGGTACCTGGTGACCGTGTCAAAAACTTTTTTTGCACGATCTTTTTCCAACAAAGGAAATGGAAGGCTGATGGCATACAACTGATTTGGCCGTATCTCATCATTCTTTTGATCACCATCGATAAAATCGTAAAGAGAATTTTGTGCTTTGTTCCAAAATAATCTGTTAAAGCTCTCCCGCACCCTTCTTGCTTTTGTTCCATACGCTTCAGCTTCACGGGCATTGTCTACTTCTACCAGCAAAACTCCCAGCGTGCACAAGGCGTTATACCACAATGAATTTATCTCGACCGCCTTACCCCGTCGTGGTGTCACCACCCAATCCCCCACCTTGGCATCCATCCACGTGAGCTGGACGCCATCACTTCCGCCGGCCAGCAGTTCGTCGGAAGGATCAACCTGGATGTTGTACCGTGTTCCTTTGTAATGCCATTCTATTATGTCCTTTAAGACGGGAAGCATTTGCCGTATGAAATCTTTGTTACCCGAATGCTTGTAGTAATGGTAAACTGCATTGAAAAACCACAACGTCGCATCTATTGTGTTGTATTCCGGTACTTCGCCATGATCAGGAAAACGATTTGGCAACATACCCTGGCTGATGTATTGTGAAAATTGCAACAATATCTGTCGCGCCTCTTCATGACGGCCCGTCACAAGACATAATCCTGGAATGGCGATCATGGTGTCTCTTCCCCAATCGGCAAACCAGTGATAACCGGCGATAACGGTGCTATGATCGCCTCTTTTCACAATGAATTGATCTGCCGCCAGGGCCAACGCCCTCATCGGCGCGTTTGACGGAAATTTTTCGACCAGCGAAAGCCGTCTATCCCTTTCATGCTCAAAAAGCCTGAATGCATCTTTGCCTACGGGATCTTCTGTTGATATAATGATGCCGAGCTTAGCACCTTTGTTCAGTTCCAGGGTAAATGTCCCATGCGTATACAGATCTTCCGTATATTCCAATCCACGTTGCTGTTCCACGGAATACTCAAAATTATAGTACCATTTCTGAGCTTCCGTAAACTCTGCGCCCGGAACTGCGATAAATAATTCAGGGCATCCATGATAATTAAGCGTTCGAAAAATATTGTCTTCGAAGATATACCGCTGACCGATGAAACCATTTGCATGGGAAAGATGATGAAAATCCCTGCTGGCATATAATGGCAATAACTCAAATTTAAAGGGAAGGGATGCCTCTACAATCTCGTATAGTACGATCGTAGTCTGTTCGCCGTGAATAGCTGCAATTGTCTTTTTTATTCCGATACCATTAACTTCAAAGTGAAATTCAGGGAACAAGTCGCGTTCAAAGGTTTTTAGGAACGTGTATCCCTGGGGATGGATAACTCCTGGATATTGATTCGTCCCCAGTTCAAATCGTTTCCCAGCGACAAGAACGGCTTCGTCCAGTTTTGAAAGCACGTTCATGCGGGCAACGGGCGGCTCCGCTGCCGCGACCAACAAACCATGATAACGTCTGGAATGGGCACCGGAAACTGTTCCGCTCGCATACCCACCCAAGCCGTTCGCTTCAATCCATTCCAAATTCTGAGAGGTGGAAAAATCAGTGAGAGTGGTTTTGTCAAATTTCATAGTGGAAAAAATTTCAGGTCACACGACAACCAGTAGTCTCGTTAACGCTTGGGCTCTGGAAAAGATCTCATTTTCCAGGGTTACGTTCCAATATGCGTTGCAAATATCAGCAATGCAGGCTGCTAAATCATTTCCTTGGCTGGATTAATTTGGCAACAAGGCCGGTCCAGCCAGTTTGGTGGCTCGCCCCCACGCCTCGTCCATTGTCGCCATGAAAATATTCGTAGAAAAGGATATGATCCCGGAAATGGATATTGCTCTGCAGGAGATCATAATTTCCAAACACCGGACGTCTCCCATTCCCGTCCCTCTTAAAAATGTTTATCATGCGAGCCGACAGATCGTCAGCGATCTGCTGCAATGTTCTGTAGCTTCCAGAACCCGTAGGATGTTCGACCTTAAAATCATCGCCATAATAGTGATGGAAACGTTCGAGCGATTCAATCAATAAGAAGTTCACGGGAAACCAAATCGGCCCACGCCAATTAGAATTTCCTCCAAACAAATTGCTATCACTTTCCCCGGGGGTATACTTTACGATAAATTCGGTGCCATTGGCTTTTAACCTGTATGGCTCGTTAAGGTGCTTCCTGGACAACGCCCGGATTCCAAACGGCGAAAGAAATTCGGATTCATCAAGCATCCGCTTTAGCAACTTTTTCATCCGGTGGCCCCGCAAAAGCGATAACAAGTGTCGTTCACCCTTTCCTTTTTCATTCCAGCGCGAAATGAGGTTTGCAAGGTCCGGACGGTGGAGCAAAAACCACTGAAGCCGCTCCGTGAATTCCGGCATAGCGTCAAACAATTCCTGGTCGAGAACTTCCACAGCAAACAATGGTATCAATCCTACCATCGATCGCACTTTCATTTTTATCCTTTGGTTGTCCGGGGTGTGGAGGACATCATAAAAAAACTCATCTTCATCATCCCAAAGGTTAATGCCCTCGTTACCCGCATTCGTCATTGCATCTGCGATATACAGGAAATGCTCAAAGAATTTAGTGGCCAAGCTTTGATAGGTTGGATTTTCCTTGGCAAGCTCCAGCGAAATCCTAAGCATATTTAAGGTGAACATAGCCATCCAGCTTGTCCCATCCGATTGTTCAATAAATCCTCCTGATGGCAGCTGAGCGCTCCGGTCGAAGACGCCGATATTGTCCATACCCAAAAATCCACCTTGAAAGATGTTGTTGCCGTTATAATCTTTTTTGTTGACCCACCAGGTAAAATTCAGTAATAGCTTATGGAAAACCTCCTCCAGAAAACTGCGATCTCCCACTCCTTGTATGTCGCGGTCGATCTTGTAAACCCTCCATGTAGCCCAACCGTGAACAGGGGGATTAACATCGCCAAGCGCCCATTCATAAGCAGGTAATTGCCCATTCGGATGCATGTACCACTCTTTCGTCAGCAGTTTCAATTGATGTTTGGCAAATTCCGGGTCAACCATCGCCAGCGGGATCGTATGAAATGCCAGGTCCCAGGCCGCATACCATGGATACTCCCATTTATCCGGCATGGAGATAATATCAGCATTATTCAGATGCAACCAGTCACTGTTGCGTCCTCGCTGTCGTGTAGCAGGCGGTGGAGGTTGTGCAGGATCACCCTTTAACCACTGGGCTACGTCGTAATAGAAAAATTGCTTACTCCACAACATTCCTGCGATCGCCTGACGCTGTATGGATTTTAGGTCGTGATCTTTGATCTTCTTTTGAATGTCGTCGAAGAATTCGTCTGCCTCGTGAAGACGCCTCTTAAATATTGTATCAAAATCCCCGAAAGGATTTGCATGGAAGTCAGCCGACAGCCGGAGTCTCACTGTTTCCGTCCGGCCAGGGGCAACTCTAAGCTCATAATTGAATGCAACTTTCGTCCCTTTGTTCTGGGCATTGACTGCATCTTTTTTTCCATTGATCAGAAAGTCATTGATGCCATCTTTGCTGGTACCTTCTTTTTGCCAGTTGTATAATCGTTGCGAGTTGGTTTCATTCTCACAAAAAAGGGCATCCTGATTTTCTTCGGCATAGAAATGATACTGACCCAGCTTTTGATGGTCGGCCATGATATACCCTTCATCTTCCAGGTACAGCTCCGGTTTATAGTGGTCGTAGCCCCATGCCCAGGTATTGCGATACCAAAGCTGAGGTAACACGTGTAGCTCTGCCTGATGGGTGGAATGGTTATGGACTGTGATTTTGATAAGCATATCATCTGTATCCGCTTTAGCATATTCAATGAATACATCGAAATATTTGTTGTCATTAAATATGCCGGTATCGATGAGCTCAAATTCGGGATCCATTTTTCCACGGCGCTTGTTTTCATGGACCAAGGTATTATAAGGAAATTCCATCTGCGGATATTTGTACAACATTTTCATGTAGGAGTGCGTGGGCGTGCTGTCGAGGTAATAATAATGCTCCTTGCAATCTTCCGCGTGATTACCTTCATTTCCCGTAAGCCCAAACATTCTTTCCTTTAGTATGGGGTCTTTTTTATTCCAAAAAGCAACGGCAAAATTCAATACCTGATTTTCGTCGCTAATCCCTCCGATCCCTTCTTCTCCCCAGCGAAATGCTCGGCTACGGGCGTGGTCGTGCGACACATATTCCCAGGCGCTTCCGTGCGGACTATAGTCCTCTCGCACTGTACCCCATTGTCGTTCGGTGAGATAAGGGCCAAACTTTCGCCAATTTTTTTTCTTATCGCGGTCTTCGATAAGACGGAGCTGCTCTTTGTTCAAGTGTTTACGTGTTTATAGTTCACGTGTTTGATGTCCGGTCCTATCAAACACATCCTATTATTTAGTATGTACAATTTATAAAAGGAACATAGAAACCGCCTAAACACCCAGCCATGTCATGCACCGCACCTTACCCGTTATCCTCAAATCCCGGATATAAGAGCATGCCACCATCGACAAACAGTGTAATGCCGTTTACATAGTCGGCGTCATCAGACGCTAACCAGACGGCTGCACTTCCGATGTCTTCAGCTTCACCAATTCTTTTCTGGGGAATAAGTTTTAGCAACTGGTTGTACGACTCCGGCGTTTGCCAGG
>DASUTP010000382.1:0-7959 GCA_036374515.1 Chryseolinea sp.
CTAAAGGCTAAAGCCACGCAATATAAAGATAAGCTTTCATGTTTGATGGTCACCTATCCTTCGACTCACGGTGTCTTTGAAGAATCGATCGTTGAGATCTGTGAAATAATTCATGAACATGGAGGCCTTGTATACATGGACGGCGCCAACATGAATGCTCAGGTCGGACTTACTTCACCCGCTGCGATCGGTGCAGATGTCTGCCACTTGAACTTGCATAAAACTTTTTGTATTCCGCATGGCGGAGGCGGCCCTGGAATGGGGCCCATCTGCTGCAACGACAAGCTCAAACCGTATTTGCCTGGTCATGCTGTCGTTAAAACAGGCGGCGACAAGGCCATTCAGGCGGTATCTGCCGCTCCCTGGGGAAGCGCAAGCATCCTTGCGATATCATACGCGTACATCGCCATGATGGGTGGGGATGGATTGACGCAAGCAACAAAGTTGGCGATCGTCAACGCAAATTACATTAAAGAGCGCCTTAACGGCCATTTCAAAATCCTTTACACCGGCACAAAGGGAAGGTGCGCCCATGAATTGATCGTTGATTGCAGGGACTTCAAGAAATCCGGAATAGAGGTTGAAGACATTGCAAAGAGGCTGATGGATTACGGTTTTCATGCTCCGACGGTGTCTTTTCCAGTGGCTGGTACGTTGATGATCGAACCCACCGAGAGTGAGCCTAAGGAGGAATTAGACCGGTTCATAGAAGCTTTGTTGGAAATCAGGAACGAAATCAGGGAGGTGGAAACCGGTCAGGCGCCGAAAGACAGCAATGTTCTGAAAAACGCACCCCATACCGCATCCGTTGTAATGGCCGATCATTGGGACAAACCTTATAGCAGGCAGAAGGCGGCGTATCCTTTGCCATTTGTCAGGGACGCAAAATTCTGGCCTTCTGTGAGCCGTATCGACAATGCCTATGGAGACCGCAACCTCGTTTGTAGTTGTCTGCCCATTGAAATTTATAGCAGCGAAGAGAAAAACGTCGCCTCGGAAGCAAGCTAGGCGTTATTGGGCGGTACTGACATCAAGCCAGTAGCCGAACGATCATTTTGTAAACTCCGGAAGGTACTGCAGCACTTGATTCCCAAAAAAATATAGTGCGACACTGAGAACGATCGACCAGGTGGAGGCGCTGATAAACATGTAAAAGATTATTTTATCCTTAGGGCTACCGGAGCTAATGGCCAATAACGTTCCACCAATTGGCGTGAATATAACGGGGGTGAGCGCTGCCAGACCGATAAGACCGTATTTCTTCCAAACCGTGACAAACCGGCGATTGCCTGGCGAAAATTTGCTCCTCCTTTTAAAAAATTTTCTAATTATTTTTTCCCGTATCCAATTCCCAAAAAATGTAAAGACGAGCACAACGGTCATCATACCGGCCACCGTCACCAGGATGGTTGTTATCAGTGTAAAGCCAGCTGCATAACCTCCCAGCGGGCCGAAAATAAATTTCAACATGCAGGAAAAATACACGGTAGCGATCTTTAGAATGGTTTCCCACATATTATGTATATAAAATAATTCGGGTTACAATTTCACGCCAAAGCTAAGATCTCCGGCATCGCCGAGCCCGGGCACGATATAAAATTGATGATTCAAATTTTCGTCAACGGCACAAGTGAAGATAGAAAAGGGAACATTGAGATTTGCCTTTACAAAAGCAATACCCTCGGGAGATGCGACGAGTGAGGCTATATAAATATGGGCAGGTCTTCCGTTTTTCAACAATGTTTCGACCGAACTAACGAATGACTTTCCCGTCGCAAGCATCGGATCGACAATTATTACCTCCCGCCCTTCGACATTCGGTGCAGCAAGATAGTCCAGTTGAATAACAATATCGTCAGAACCTTCCTGACGGTAAGCGCCAATAAATCCACAGTCTGACTGATCAAAAAAATCGAGAAATCCGTCAAAATACGGAAGTCCCGCACGCATTACGGTAAGCAATACCGGGTATTTTGACAACAACTGAATTGAAGTGTTTCCCAGTGGAGTTTCTATTACATCGTCTTTAAAATTCAGCCTTTTTGAAATTTCATACGACATCAGTTGCCCGAGTTTTTTCATGTTTCTTCGAAACCTGGCACGGTCACGCTGGATGTGTTTGTCACGCAACTCGGAAATAAACTGGTTTCCAATAGTATTCTGATCGCTCAGGTTAAAAATCATAGTCAATTTTTTTCTAACCAAAATTTAGAATAAAGTTGTGTGAAGAACTAATGAATGAGTAATTGAAGCGTAAAAAGTAAAAATGACTACTTTGAAACTCGGTACATTTTCTCAATTGAATACGCATGCATCAATCCATGAAACTACTTAAACAACTTTGTGAAATAACCGCTCCGTCTGGCGATGAGGTTGCCATGAAAGAATTTTTATTGAAATACATCGGCAAAGAGAGCAAAAAATGGAAAGTGAAGCCCGAAGTCTTCGAAGATGATTTGCAAGATTGTCTGGTGTTGAAATTTGGGAAGCCCCGCACCGCGATTTTTGCGCATATCGATAGTATAGGATTCACTGTCCGTTATCAAAATCAGCTGCTTCCCATTGGCAGTCCTGATGCAGAGGCGGGAACGTTGCTTATCGGAAAAGATAGCCTGGGACCTATTGAGTGCGAGCTGGAATTTGACAATGACCGGCACGCGTTCTACAAATTTGCCCGGCAAATCGACCGGGGTACCACGCTAACGTATAAAATAGATTTTAGGGAGACCAAAAATTTTATAGAATCCGCTTACCTGGACAATCGCCTCGGCGTTTACAATGCGCTCAAAGTAGCCGAAGACTTAAAAGATGGCGTGATTGCTTTTAGCTGCTGGGAAGAACACGGGGGAGGTTCAGTGCCTTTCCTGTCAAAATTCATTCACGAAAAGTGGGGAATAACCCAAGCGTTAATTTCCGACATAACCTGGGTATCGGACGGGGTGTATCATGGCAAGGGCGTGGCTATTTCAATGCGCGACAGAAACCTGCCGCGAAGGAATTATGTGGATAGAATCGTAGCGATTGCAAAAAAAAGGAAGGTGGATTTTCAATTAGAGGTGGAAGGCGCTGGCTCGAGCGATGGCCGCGAACTTCAGACTTCGCCCTATCCTTTTGACTGGTGTTTTGTCGGCGCACCAGAACACAGTGCGCACTCACCGAATGAAAAAGTTCATAAACACGATATTAAATCAATGATTGAGCTGTATGGCTGGCTCATGAAGGATCTCTGACGGAATAAATTCAGCGGCAAGAAACCGATTTGAATCCAAACTTTTGAAAATGTCCCTGATTTATCTCTCAAAAGCTGATTCAAACCCAAAACTAAATTCCTCTTATCTTTACGCTTCAATGTTAAAAGAATGAAGATAAAGGACTTGGATTTTGAGAAGTTCATCAGTGAGGAGGAAATAAAACAGAAGATCACATCTATAGCAGAAGCTATCGATCATCAATACGCCGGAAGAACTCCTGTCTTCCTTCCGATCCTCAACGGCTCCTTTATGTTTGGAGCTGATTTGCTAAAGCAAATTTCCATTCCCTGCCGGGTTTCATTTGTTAAGATATCTTCGTATGTAGGTACAGTTAGCTCGGGTCAGATCAAAACTCTTATCGGATTAGATGAAAGTCTTTTCAATCAAGACATTCTGATCGTGGAGGATATCATCGATACGGGACTGACACTTCAAAAGATCGTTGAGGAATTGAAAAGTCTGGGCACAAAATCCGTGGAAGTTGTTTCCCTGCTTCGGAAAAAACCCGCCCGCGACAAGGGCATCTCTGTGAAGTATTTAGGTTTTGAAATTGAATCTGAATTTGTTGTCGGTTATGGTTTGGACTACGACGGCTTGGGCCGAAACCTCAGAGAAATTTATAAAACGGATTCCGAAAACCTCACCCCCCAAAGCAATCAAGTTTAGAAATCGTAAGTGGATTATTATATTCGTCACCTTGTTCAAACCGTAAGACAGTAAAACAACCAAATTTGCATGATCAACATTATACTCTTCGGCCCTCCCGGCGCCGGAAAAGGGACACAAAGTGCGAAAATCATCGAGAAATATTCCCTTCTCCACATTGCTACAGGGGACCTTTTCAGAAAACATCTCAAAGAGGGCACACCGCTGGGAAATCTTGCCAAAGAATACATGAACAAGGGTAACCTGGTGCCTGATCAACTGGTAATTGACATGGTTGACGATAAGATCAACAGCACTGAAAATGTCACGGGAATTATCTTTGATGGTTTTCCAAGAACAATTCCACAGGCAGAAGCACTCGATAAGTTGTTAACGTCCAAAGGCGCGCCCATAAAAGTGCTGATCGAGCTCGTCGTTCCCGAAGATGAATTGAGAAAACGACTGGCTGAACGGGCAATAAAAGAGAACCGTCCCGACGATGCAAAACCGGAAGTCATTGATAACAGAATTGCAGTTTATAAAGGAGAGACCGTAGCAGTGGCCGACTACTATAAAAATCTTGGAAAATATTCTTCGGTAGTCGGTGTTGGAGAGATTGAGAACATATTTTCCAATATTTGCCGCGAGATTGATAAGAGTCTTTTGTTGTAGAGGACGAAAATTCGAATTGGAGGTATACCAGAAGATTGAACTTTAACCTTCTGGGTTTGCGAAAAAAAAGAACATCACTTTGGCTTCACCAAACTTTATTGACTACGTTAAATTTTGCTCGCGCTCCGGCCATGGGGGACCCGGCTATCTGCATTTCCATCGCGAAAAGTTTATTGAGAAGGGCGGGCCGGACGGAGGCAACGGTGGGCGTGGGGGTCATGTTATCCTGCGAGGCAATGCGCAACATTGGACCCTTTTACATTTGAAATATCGAAAGCATGTCATTGCCAGCAATGGAAAAGGCGGCGAGGAGCAGGATCGAACGGGTGCTGATGGCAAGGACGAAATTCTTGACGTGCCGTTGGGCACCGTAGCGAGACGCGCTGACACCGATGAAATATTATTCGAGGTGACTGAAGACGGCAAGGAGTATATTTTGTCTCCTGGCGGTCGCGGTGGAAAGGGAAATGCGTTTTTTGCAACGTCGACAAATCAGGCCCCGCAATACGCTCAGCCCGGGGAGCCCGGAACCGAGGAATGGATTGTTCTGGAACTGAAACTTCTAGCCGATGTTGGGCTGGTGGGTTTTCCAAACGCAGGAAAATCAACTTTGCTTTCAGTGGTTTCTGCAGCGAAGCCAAAAATCGGTGACTATCCCTTCACAACATTAACTCCTAACCTGGGCGTGGTACCCTACCGTGATGACCGTTCATTTGTCATGGCTGACATCCCTGGGATAATAGAAGGTGCTGCTGAAGGCAAGGGATTAGGAATCCGGTTCCTCCGGCACATTGAACGCAATTCTTTATTGCTGTTCCTGATTCCGGCGGATTCAAAGGACATTCGAACAGAATACGGGATTTTATTAAATGAGCTTCGCAAATACAACCCCGAATTGCTGGACAAAAAACGATTGCTGGCGATCTCCAAAATGGATATGCTTGACGACGAGCTCATGGCCGAACTCAAAAAAGAATTACCGGCCGACATCCCTTCCGTCTTTATTTCGTCGATCACCAACAAAGGCATTCAGGCATTAAAGGACCTGATCTGGAAAACATTACATGAAGTTGGCGATTAGGCCAAATGCCAGTTTGACATTAAATCCAACTTTGGCAAACTTGTTGACTTGAGGGTTTTGTTTAATTGTTAAGACTTAATGTCTTTTAGGGACTATTTATAATCAGCGAAATGAAGCAGAACGAAGAGATACTTTCCGAAAACAGCGATTCAGCAGAAAAGGTGGCAGACGCAACCGCGCCGGAAACTACACCTGAAGAAAAATCCGTAGAGAAACTGCAGGCCGACTTGGGCGAGCAAAAAGAAAAATTCATTCGATTGTATTCGGAGTTTGAAAATTTCAGGCGCAGGACGGCAAAGGAAAAACTGGATCTTATCCAGTCGGCAAATGAACAACTGATTAAAACTTTGCTGCCCGTTATCGATGATTTCGATCGGGCGGACAAATCCTATCGCGACAGAAATGACAAAGAATTGGAAGGATTTTTTCTTATTCACAGCAAGCTTAAAAAAGTCCTTGAGCAGTCGGGCGTAAAGTTGATGGACGTAAAAGCCGGTTCGGAGTTCGACGCCGACCTGCATGAGGCCATCACGCAAATACCCGCGGCAGACGAAAGCCTGAAAGGAAAAGTCGTCGATATAATTGAGCCAGGGTATTTATTAAATGACAAAGTTATCAGGTTCGCTAAAGTTGTGGTCGGGAACTAATCCGTCCATTTAGTACACCATTCAATCTTATATACATGTCCGCAAAACGAGATTATTACGAAATACTTGGGGTTAACAAGTCATCGTCGGGGGATGAAATAAAAAAGGCCTACCGGAAGGTGGCTATCCAGTTCCACCCGGATAAGAACCCCAACAATAAGGAAGCGGAAGAAAAATTCAAGGAAGCTGCCGAGGCCTATGAGGTCTTAAGCGACGCCGACAAACGCGCGCAGTACGACCGCTTCGGCCATTCCCGTGGAAATGGCGGTTTCAGCGGACATAATATGAATATGGATGATATCTTCAGTCAATTTGGAGATATCTTCGGCGGGGGAGGCAGTCCCTTCGATAGCTTTTTCGGCGGCGGGACAAGAAGTGGCGGACGACGACAGCGGAAAGGGTCAAACCTGCGGATAAAGCTCAAACTTACCCTGGAGGAAATCGCCCATGGTGTTGAGAAAAAGATCAAGGTAAACCGGCTTGTCCGGGCCGAGGGAGTAACGTTTAAAACGTGTCCAACCTGCCAGGGCTCCGGTCAGATACGAAAAGTCGTAAATACAATGCTGGGCCAAATGGTTTCAGCCAGCACCTGTTCCAGCTGTGATGGCTCGGGGCAGATCGTAGATAAGCGCCCCAACGGCGTAGATAGCTCGGGTCTGGTGTCGAAGGAAGAGCTGATTTCAGTAAAAATACCCGCTGGCGTTGCGGACAGCATGCAGCTTTCGATGTCGGGAAAGGGGAATGAGGCTCCCGGTGGCGGTGGCGCTGGAGATCTTCTGATCCTCATTGAAGAGCAGGAAGACAAGTTTTTAAAAAGGGACGGGAACAATCTCGTTTATGACCTGTATATAAGTTTTGTTGACGCCGCATTAGGAACAAACGTCGAAGTTCCTGCGGTGGGCGGAAAAGTCAAGATTAAAATTGACCCCGGAACACAAAGCGGAAAGATCTTGAGACTTCGTGGAAAAGGCCTCAAAGACGTCAACGGCTATGAAACCGGTGACCAGCTGATCTATGTAAACGTTTGGACTCCGAAAAAGCTGACTTCCGAAGAAAGGGCCAAGTTAGAGAGCCTCAAGGATTCGCCAAATTTCGAACCTCGCCCCGATGCCAATGAAAAGGGCTTTTTTGAGCGAATGAAGGAGTATTTCAATTAAAATAATTCCGACAACCGAATTGAATTATCGCCGTTAAACTGAGATTAACGGGGGTTATTTTGTATGATTTCACCTTTAAACTTACACAGGGCAACCCCCATAATCAGTAGATCGTAAATATCGACATGCGCAAAAAGATTTGGTTGACGTCTTGTGGGGTTGTAATTGTGGGACTTGCATTCGGACAGCTTAAAAAGCAGTTTACCGTTGAAGACGTTTCCACATGTGAGAATATACGCCTTTCTCTTAAGGCCAATAGCGGCAATTGCTTTATAAAACCCAGCCAAAACACTGAAATTCTCAATGTTTTTAGCAATCAGACGGAAACCAGCTATGCCCATAATTTCAGAAAAGAAGTAAAGGGCAAGACCTGCCAGGTGCTGCTAAACCTGGAGGAGACGCAGACGGAAGGTATCAGCCAAACGATATCTACGCGTTTTTTTGGCTCGTCCGATAAACCCGTGGGCGATAAGTTATGGAAGATGTATCTAACCGATTCAAAGCCT
>DASUTP010000383.1:0-8804 GCA_036374515.1 Chryseolinea sp.
ATATAAAATCGCGGTCATGTCACCGTAGCTTGTCTTAATAGTAACAACATAGTCTTTGTTTTGCGCACAGCTGGTTGCAATGAATGCACAAATCAAAAAAATGCAAGTAGTCCTCCTCATATGTCAAAATTAAGGTGTGAAGATAGTGAATCCGTTAAATCGGCGTACGAACGGATCCCACAATATGCGAGGGCGGATCTGAAAAGTTTTAAACCTGAAATTTCAGACTTTTAATATCCTTCAAAATTTCCGCTCCACCCCTGGACAGGACTTCGCGGGCTATCATTTCTCCCAACTCCTTTACATCTTCAACCGTGCCGCTTCGCTTCGCCTTGATAACCTGTTGTCCGTCCAAAGAAATGATCCCACCTTTAAGCGTGACCAAAGGCCCTTCAAAATGAGCGTATCCAAAAACGGGGATGCTGCATCCTCCCTGTATGGTTTTAAGAAATGACCGTTCTGCCCTTATGCATGCTTCCGTGGCCGCATGATTGACCCATCGTCGAAGGATCTCTTTTTTTGAAAAGTTTAATTTCTTGTGGCACTCAAGCGCGATACTGCCCTGTCCCACCGGTGGCACGAAATAACTGGTTTCAATTTTTTCTACGATAAGATCGTCATAACCCATCCGGTGTACGCCGGCGTAGGCAAGCAAAAGCGCGTCACAATCCCCGTTTTGCATCTTACCAAGTCGCGTCTGCAAATTGCCACGAATATTAACGGGTTCAATTGCAGGATAAAAGTGTTTCAGGAACGCAACCCTGCGGGTGGAGGACGTACCGACTTTTATATTGGAATGCTGAAGGCTGACAGACTTGTTCGTGCTCAGCAATACATCGTTCGCAAGCTCCCTTTCCGTAAATGCCACCAGTTCCAATTCATCATTCAGTTCTGACGACAGGTCTTTTGCGCTATGGACTGCGATGTCGATCGATCCATCCAAAAGCTTTTCTTCAATTTCCTCAGTAAAAACCCCTTTACTTCCGATTTTGGCTATGCTCACATTCAATATCTTGTCGCCACGCGTTTCGATCGGAACAATTTGGGTCTCATATCCAGAAGGCTTGATCAAGCTGGCAACATGTTCGGCTTGCCACAGGGCCAATTTGCTGCCACGCGTACCTATGCGAAAAACTTTATTCATGGATTGATGATTTTGGAAAGTTTCAGGGAAAGGTCGAGGAAAATCATTTTCGGACTTCCGTTTCGTTCCAGGTGGTAGCTTGCTTCATTCATCAACACAAACGATTTATCGATTTTTTCGACGCTCATAACTTTGCTGAAATCCTGAACAAACTTAAGTTCTTCACCCTGCAGGCGGTTTATGCTGTCAGCACCGGAAAGCGCCAGCAATGTTTCGCGTAAAGCATTCATGCTGTAAGTCATCAAACTTTTTTGACTGAGTTTGTCCAACGCATGGTAGTTTTCCGAAAGGTTTACTAAAGTAGCATAACTTTTCTTAAAACAAGCCCTCATCCATTCGATAAAGCGGGTCGAATTATCATCTTCCTCACCTTCCAGTAATTTTAAAGCTTCATTCAGATCGCCTGTCGTCAAGTGTGCTACCTTCCTTGCTTTAGTTTGGTCCACACCCCTTGCGGTAAGCTGTTTTTCCACCACACTATCTTCCAGCAATGGCACTGAGACGATCTGTGTGCGGGAGATTATCGTTGGCAGCAGGGCCTCTACCGCGTTTGTCACCAAAATAAAATAAGTGTGGGCCGCCGGTTCCTCCAAAATCTTAAGGATCCCATTGGCGGCAGAGGGATGCATTAGTTCAGGTTGCCAGATGACCATCACTTTGTAACGACTTTCAAATGGTTTCAATGAAAGCGTCTTGATAATTTCCCGGCTCTCTTCCCGCGAAATCAGAGCTTGTTTATCCTCTCCTCCGTAAAAGGTTGTCCAATCGTTGAGGTTGCCGTAAGGTTGCTCCAGCAAGAACGAACGCCACGATTTCATGATGTCAGCCTTGAACCGCTCTTCATCCTTATCACCCTTAATATTGCTCAATGGAAAAACAAAATGGGTATCGGGATGAATAAACTTCAGATTCTTTGAGCAGGCGGCACAGTTACCACAGGCATCTTCAGTCCCACGATTTTCACAATGAAGATACGTGGCAAATGCCAGGGCCAAGGGAAGATTAAGCGCACCGCACGGACCTACGAAAAGCTGCGCGTGTGCCGTGTGGTCATTTTGTACCGCATCGATAAGAAGGTTTTTCGTTTCAGAAAGACCTGGAATAGATTTAAATAACACTTTGTCTTTTTAAAAAATTAGACTGTTACGTTGACTGTCGCGTGAAAAAGATGCAAAAGAATGTCTTTATCGTCTTCGCTAAAATCAGCATTTCTACGGCTCATCACTTTATTGATCGTTTCCAATGCCTTATCAATTTTATATCGGGTGAAGCCCTGAGCTCCGCCCCAGGCAAAAGATGGAATATAGGTCGGCGGAAGTCCCCCGCCGAAAATATTGGCGCAGACATCCACAACGGTACCTGTATTGAACATTGTATTGATTCCCGTTTTACAGTGATCGCCCATCATCAACCCGCAAAATTGCAGGCCGGTACTCCTAAAACCCTTGTCGCCGTGGCTCCATTGCTTTACAGGGTCATAATTGTTCTTCAGGTTTGAGGCATTCGTTCCAGCCCCTAAGTTACACCACTCCCCTATCACCGAATTTCCCAAATAGCCATCATGGGATTTGTTGCTGTTTCCAAAGAATACAGAATTGCTGATTTCGCCGCCAACTTTTGAATACGGCCCTACCGTTGTGTCTCCACGCAGCTTGGCACCCATATTGACCTGTGCTTTTTCACACAGCGCAAACGACCCGCGTATTACTACGCCTTCCTGGACGATACTATCCTTTCCCAAATAAATCGGGCCGCTTTCGGCATTTAAAACCGCGGCGAGGATGGTTGCGCCTTCCTCGACAAAAATATTTTCTTCGTTATATACGGCAGTGTATTTGTCGGTGATGGGAAAGGACTTCCTGCCATGTGTGATTAGTTTAAAATCGAGCTTTAGCTGTTCTGCGTTTTCACGAAAAATTTTCCAGCGATGATCGATGATGGTGAACTTATTCACGTACTCGATGGTGTTTTGCGCCGTCATCTCATCTTCGGGATTGCGGGCAGCAATGAGCAATGTGCCGCTTACCAGATAATAGCCGTCCGGCAGAGCCTTGACAGAATCAACCAGCATGTCGTCGGGACAAACTGCCCCGTTGATCATTAAGTTATCCAGAGTTGAAACGATCGGATATTTCTTCTGAAGATAGTTCTCAGTTTTGAACGAAACTTCAGTGTTCAAGCGTTTTTGCCATTTTTCGGCGATTGAGAGGATCCCCACGCGTATTGCTGATAGTGGCCTGGTGAACGTGAAGGGCAGAAGTGCCGTCCGTAATGTGGGATCGTCGAAAAGGATAACATTCATTGCCCAAAAATAGTCGCCAATTCTTAAGGAAGAAGAATTGTACTGACAAAATGTGCGTGTGCCTCCGGAAAATTAAAAAGCCCCGCCAAAGGCAGGGCTTTACTTTTCTCCACGAAAAGAAGAAGAATTATGCTTTCTTCTGATATTTATTTTTGAATTTCTCAACACGACCCGCTGTATCGACAAACATTTTCTTGCCGGTGAAGAAGGGGTGAGAAGCTGAACTTACTTCGACTTTGATTACCGGATATTCTTTCCCGTCTTCCCATTTCGCCGTTTCTTTTGTGTTGGAAGTAGAACGACTTAAAAACTTTGTATCGCTGGAAGTATCCCAGAAGATTACGTCTCTGTATTCGGGGTGAATGCCTTTTTTCATATCAATTTCTTCGTTTTTCCTCTAAAAGGACTGCAAAGATAGGGACCAAACCCTGATTTGCAAGGGTAGTTTTTGTAATTTTTGGGAGCGCTGAAAGCCGCAGCACAGGCTTAAAACCTGCCCTTTTGGCCGATGAGGGCCTTAGACCTGTAAGAATTGAGGTCATTTAATTCAAATTCATAATTTGGGGCTCACTAATTTAGGCGCCATGAATAAAAAACTGTTTTTACTGATTTTTTGCAGTTTCCCCCTGTTGGTATCAGCTCAAAGCAACTTCGCCCCGCTCAATGAGGATTATTATCATACCATCGATCGTTATGAGCTGAAAACCGGGCGAATAATGCCTCAAATTTTCACAGGCGTCAAGCCGTATAAACGCTCGGAAATTGCCTCGTACGTCGACTCATTGTCATCGATGGGCATGTTCACTTCGCGGTCGGATAACTTTAATGCGGAATATCTGCGGAACGACAATTGGGAATGGGCCCGCCCTGAGACAAATACGAGCAAAAAACCAATTTTAAAGGCGTTTTACAGAACGAAATCCGACCTGTACCACGTCGATACCAAAGATTTTGACCTGCATATCAATCCTGTCATCTACCTGGGATACGGAAATGATTCCAGGCGGGATGATGCGGTAATGATCAACACCCGAGGTGTCGAAGTGCGCGGCATGGTGGACAAAAAAGTTGGTTTCTACAGCTACCTGACGGATAACCAAGCGGTTTTACCATCCTACGTCTGGGACCAAATGGACGAATATCCTGTAATTCCGCACGAGGGCTTCTGGAAGGAGTTCAAAAAAGGGCAGGGAGTCGATTTTCTTCAGGCCCGCGGATATATAACTTTTGAAGCCACGAAACACATCAACATGCAGTTTGGTCATGACCGGTTTTTTATCGGCAACGGCTATAGGTCTTTGGTGTTCTCCGACTTCGCACCACCTGCCTGGTTTATCAAGGGCAACGTCAACGTTTGGAAGATCAACTACTTATTTGTGGTCAATCAAATGACCGCCGACGTGACAGGAAGCAAGGGGGGATTAAAGGATCAGCAGGGCGGATACCCGAATAAATTCAACGCCCTCCATCATCTGAGCATTAACATCGGAAAAAAGTTAAATATCGGGGTTTATGAAGCCGTCATCTTTAGTTCTGACGACTCTACCGGAACGGATCATTTCCGGTTGGACTATCTTAATCCCATTATTTTTTATCGGGCTATCGAACAACAAAACGGAAGCAGCGACAACGTTTTGCTGGGGCTGGATTTTAAGTGGAATGCGGCGCGGAAAATCTCTTTCTACGGACAATTTTTACTCGACGAATTTGTGCTCGACAATGTCAAGGACGGAGATGGCTGGTGGGCAAACAAATTCGCTGTTCAAGGCGGCGCAAAGTATGTTGATGCTTTCGGATTGCCTAATCTGGATTTACAGGGGGAAATAAACATAATCAGGCCTTATACTTATTCACACACAACGAACTATGGGAACTACTCCAGCTATAAACAGCCGATCGCCCATCCGATCGGCGCAAACCTAACGGAAGTAGTCGGAATCTTGCGTTACCAGCCATTACCTCGATTAAATATCGTCGGTAAGCTGGTTTTTACAAGCACCGGACGCGATACCACGAAAGTGGGAGGAAACGAGATCGTCAGCTGGGGAGGAGACATTCAAAAGAACAGCAGTTACCGCCCACAGGAGTATAATAATGAGATCGGGCAAGGTTTTTCCAATGACATTCTGTTTGGAAGTTTATCCGTTTCCTGGATGCTGAAGCATAATCTCTTCATTGATGCGAACGTTATACTTCGAAAAAGCGAAAGCACACTGTCCCGTTACAATAATAACACGACAATAACTTCCTTAGCTTTACGCTGGAATATTCCGAAACGGCTTTACGAAGTTTAGCGCGCAATGAAAATTTACTTACGAATCCTTCGATATGCTCCATATGTGGGTTCGCAGTTCATTAAGTTTTTTATCTATTCCATCCTGGCGGCAGTTTTTAGCGCGACCTACCTGGGATTATTGCGTCCGATGCTTGATATCCTTTTCTTTCCAAACATAATCAAGATAATTCCTGCGCCTGGTGAGTTTACCCTTAGCGCCGGCTACTTCAAAACCTGGTTCGAATACCATTTTGCCCAGACCATTCAAATTCATGGGGCTGTCAATACTTTATTGTACGTGTGCCTGTCAATCGTCGGATTTGTTTTCCTTGCCAATGTGTTCCGGTACATGGAAAGGATGGTGGCGTCACGCGTTAAGGTAGATGTGGTAAAAAATGTGCGCGTCGATATCTTCCGAAACGTTTCAAAACTTCATATCGGATTTTTTAGCGACCAACGTAAAGGCGACTTAATTTCCCGGTTCACAAACGATGTGGGCGAAGTTGAGAATACCGTCATCAACGGTTTCAAAGCGGTCAAAGAACCGATTACCCTCATCATATACATCACGATGCTTTTCATGATCTCCGCGAAGCTAACCCTTTTTACATTGATCATTCTCCCCATCACCGGCAGCATTATTTCCCTTATCATAAAACAGTTAAAGCGGAGAGCGATCCAAAGTCAGGAAACCATGGGCCGCATTGTAAATATTCTAGACGAAGCGTTTAGCGGTATGCGTGTGATCAACGCTTTTAATGCGCGTAATTTTTTGTTTCGAAAAATAGACACGGAAACGTCTTATCACCGGAAGGTAAACTTATCAATTTCAAGGCGAAATGAATTGGCGTCGCCGCTCTCTGAATTTCTTGGCGTCCTGGTGGTTGCCGTTATCCTTTTCTATGGCGGTCAGTCGGTGATGTCCGGTAGCGATGGGTTGACACCTTCAGCCTTCCTGACTTTCCTTACGTTTTACGCATCGATGATCCAGCCTGCAAAAAACTTTTCGAATGGTATTACCTCGCTGCAAAAGGGCGTTGCATCCGCGGAGCGGATCTTTGCCATTATTGACACGAAGTCTGCAATTCAAAATAAGCCGACAGCGATTATGCTTCAAGGGTTTAACGATTCCATCGAATTCAGGAATGTCAGCTTCGCCTATGATCGCGAATATGTTTTGAAAGATATCAATCTTAAGATTGAAAAAGGAAAGACCATTGCCCTGGTTGGACAATCAGGTGGCGGCAAGTCGACGCTGGCGGATCTGATTCCACGTTTTTACGATCCCATCGCCGGCGAAGTGTTGTTGGATGGAATTGCATTACCGGAATATAATATTGAATCCCTGAGAAAATACATGGGTATCGTGACACAGGAACCCATTCTTTTCAATGATACCATTCTTAACAACATTGCCTTCGGCATGGAAAACGTCAGGGAAGAAGATGTAATACACGCCGCTAAAATTGCTCACGCTCACGAGTTCGTCGTTCAAATGGAAAATGGTTATCAGACAACCATTGGCGAGCGGGGCTCGAAATTGTCCGGCGGGCAGCGCCAAAGGTTGAGCATCGCGCGCGCGGTTTTGAAAAACCCACCCATCCTTATCCTCGATGAAGCAACCTCCGCGCTGGACTCAGAATCCGAAAGACTCGTTCAGGACGCTTTGGATACGCTCATGCAAAATCGAACCTCCATTATCATCGCCCATCGCCTCAGCACAATACAGCACGCGGATGAGATCATCGTAATTCAGCAGGGCGAAATCGTAGAACGCGGCAACCATGACATTTTAATCGAAGGAAACGGCCTCTATAAAAAATTCATCGAGATCCAGAAAGTGTAGCAGCCAGCCCGACGCTGTTTTCTCATAATCGCCAACTATTTTCCTGTTACCCCGGATAACTTTTAGCCGATCCCTTTAATCCATGGGGAAAATCTCATACCTTTAACTAATCCGAGAAACGAAATACCTTCGCATGACAAAGAATAGGCTCATCTTCTACGCCATTTTCGCAGCCTTCAATCTGGGGGCATTCATTTTTACGCTGATTCTCGAGAATAATACTCAGATGTTATTTAGCATGGTTAAATACGTTCCGCTGTTTAAGTACGGAACACTGTTAGGTTTAATTTTAGTTATCATAGACGTTATCTGGTCATGGATTATCAATCGCGATTCACAAAAAGAGAAAAGTGCGCTCAGCCACGAGCTCAACACTCTGAAAGCCAAACTTTTCGACATTCAAGAGCAGCAAGCCAAGTCGATAAACGTTCCGAAAACCCCCTCTGCTCCTCAGAACTAATTGCTGACTTCGTTCTTATGCCATGGTAGCCAAAACCTATGGCGGTGCCGTCCACGGTGTGGATGCCCGGACGATCATGGTCGAAGTAAGCGTTGACCAGGGTGTCCGATTTTTCATGAGCGGCTTACCCGACAATGCCATCAAGGAGAGCCAGCATCGCGTGGAGTCTGCCTTAAAGAGTGCATGCTATTTTATGCCGCGTAAAAAAACCGTTGTGAACCTCGCGCCCGCCGACATTCGCAAAGAAGGCTCTGCTTACGACCTAGGCATTGCGCTTTGCATTCTGAAAGCGTCCGGGCAAATCGTTACAGAAAAATTAGAACAATTTATCATCATGGGTGAATTAGCCCTAGATGGTACGTTGCGGCCTATCAAGGGAGTGCTTTCCATTGCCATGCAGGCCAGGCGCGAACAATTCAAAGGATTTATTTTGCCGGCCGACAACGCCAAGGAGGCCGCGATCGTGGACGGATTGGAGGTCTTCCCCGTAAGCACGTTGCGGGAAGCGGTCGGTTTTCTGGAAGGCAGTACAACCATCCAGTCCGTCCACACAAACGCACGCGAAGTCTTTGAGACAAAGATGAACTACTATGACACAGACTTTAAGGACGTGCAGGGGCAGGAAAACATAAAACGTGCGCTCGAGATCGCCGCCGCAGGCGGACACAATGTGATCATGATCGGGCCTCCTGGCGCCGGTAAAACCATGCTGGCCAAGCGGCTTCCCACTATTCTCCCGCCGCTAACCCTGAACGAGGCGCTAGAGACGACAAAGAT
>DASUTP010000384.1:0-12976 GCA_036374515.1 Chryseolinea sp.
AAGCTCCATGCGGCAGTCGCAGCAACCCGCGCAGGTGCAAAAAAGGGAATCTGGTTCAGTATACCGAACGCCTGCGCAGACAAAAAACGGGCACAGCGTATTTCGTAAAAGCAACTAGCCCGGTGGACATTTGAAAAAAACGCGAGGCCGCGGGGAATATATTCCGCGGCCTCATCTTTTACACGAGACTTTACTTTTTCTTGCAGGTCAATGAAATTCCTTCACTTGATCCAACAACCGTAGTCTCAAAACCTTTCAGTCCCTTCACATACTTCATGAAGTCAGCGATACCGCTAAAATTGCTATTTACATTGTGCGCGGTAAAACAGGCTCCCGGCGACAACTTGTTTTCGAGGTCTTTGAAGTATTGCGTGTACCACGTTTTATCGGCATCGGAAAACACAAAGTCAAACGGACCGTTCAATTCTTTCACAAGTTTGTGGGCATCTGCCAGGCGTGCATCCACATAATCCGAAAGCCCAACAGCTTCCAGATTTTCGAGAGCTTTTTTATGTCTTTCGGGATCAATTTCGATAGTGATAAGTTTTCCGCCGGTTTTGCTGAGCGCCCAGGCAATCCAAATTGTCGAATGTCCCGTTGACGTACCGATTTCAAGTGCCGCAGTGTAGTTGTTTTTTACGATCAGGTCGTGGAGAATATGGCCATCCTCATAGGGAACATTTAGATCACGCCATTTGGATTTATTTTTGGTCAGAAAAGCCTGCACTTTTTCGTCGAGCTCTTTTTGATTTTTTGTGCCTTGACCGTAATTCTCAAACGAGATAAGAATCAGGGGAAGGCACAGAATTTTATAGAATGCGGTTCTCATGGGCGGTTAACTTTTTCAACACCACCAAAGATAGTAAACAACGGAGAATAAACTGGATAGTTATACGAGTGCAGCATGGCATTCGTGGGACGTTCTGGCTTCTTACAAAACTATGCATGATACTATTTTGCCGGAACAAAACTTTTCTCCTGGTAGAGCATTTTATTCCTTCGCACCTGCAATGTTTTGCGTTATACTGCGAAGCTCGCGTGACAGCGAATAAATAATTGAGATCGGATTCACGGAATGAAATGACTGAGGTTCTGCCAGCCTGGAGTTCTTTTTATGTCCATTTAAGTTTTCAATGCAATCGTTGAGCATTTGTGTAACCAGTAGCTGCCCCGAATTCAAGTTACCGTTTGAGACATTACGAAGGTCCAGGGACGACAATGCGGAAATTCTACTAGTAAGTGCATGGCTTGCAATAACAAACTGGTGAACATGCGACGATAACTTGCCATGACCGGGCTCGGTAAGCATTTGTTGAAAATTATCTGAAAGATTGGTCAGCGCAATGATAGCGTCAGTCCTGGCCCTGGTGTATCCGTTGTTCTCATCGGAATCTGGTGTAAGCTGCTGCGACGCAGCTTCAAAATATATTTTGTTTGCAGAAAGTATTTCTTCCATCGACTTTTTGATGTTCTCGTGCTTCCAAACAGGAAAGATGAATCTGGCGGCAAGCGCGGCGATCAATGAGCCGATCAGCGTGTCGATGAGCCGTTCGCCGATCAGATTCTTAAACTCTACCGGATTGAGGAAATGAAAAGTGATAATGACGTAAGTGGTGAGGAAGATCACAAACCCCAGGTAATTTATCCGAAGGAAACTGTATGCCATCAGCATACAGATGATCAGCAAAACCAACAACACCGTGTTGTTTGTGACGAGGTATAGGATTCCGCTCGCCACAAGGACTCCCGCCAATGTCCCGGTGACCCGTTGTATGTTTCTTCGCCGGGTCACGTTGTAAACAGGTTTTAGGATGGTAACAATGGTGAGCAATACCCAATACGTGTGACTGACAGCAAAGAACATGGAAACGAGATAGCCCATCGCCATGGCAAGGGTGAGTCTTACCGCATACCTGAAATTGTTTGAGCGGAGATTAAGATTTTCAAGAAGTAGTGAAGCGCGCAACGGCTTTGAGGACGGATTGGAAGAAACGTGCATTTCAGCGTCGGAGCCTTGCAGGGTCGGATTGACGTCAATTTGCATCTGCGTGTACAAAACCAGCTTAGACAACCGGTCAACTATGCTTCGAATGTTTTCAACGGTGAGCTCAAGGGCATTTAAGGTTTGGCTCACAGCCGGCCCCGCCGAGTTCTTTTGATGTTCGTCCAACGCATGGGATAGTGCATTTAATTCATTTGTAAAGTCGGGCAGCCGTTTTACCGCGATGCCGGCCTGTACTGATAAGCCGATTCGATCCAGCTCTGTTTCAAGCTTAAGAATAACGTTATGGAATTTCGGCAGCAAATCTGTGTGCCGCGTATGTTGCTGAAGTAACTTATAATCCTGGTAAGTATGCATTGACTCTTCAAAGAGGTCGAGCGATTCAAGAAAGACCATCATGAGGCTCCTGCTTTTCGGACTTGGATCGGTCACGAACAGACGTGTTGTAAAGATCAACTCCCGAAGCTGATTTTGCGTTTTCAGTACCTCGACCTGTTCCTGCATGACACGATTGAAACACGCGGTGATATCACTACCCTTTTTGTAAAACAGCGCGCGTGCTCCGATGTAGTCAGCGAGTTGTAAAATGCTTTCGCCCAGGGCCTGTTCCACCAGGCGGTATGGTTGGAGCCTGTACAAGGTAAGACTAAAAATGGCATACCAAATTCCACCGCCCGCGGTGAGCGCGGCGTCCAGCAGGAAGCTATCGTGGTCCCGGAACGGCGACATGTTTAGCAGCATAACCACAAGAGCAAGCGTGCCGACCGCTCCGGCACGTACGCCATAAATACCCAACAATGCGAGAAAGAATGAAAAAGTCAGTACCTGGATTAGCAGCAGCGCTTCATAGCTGTGGAGAAATCCAGTGATAATAACCACACAGGTATTCAAGGTAATGGCAGCCAGCATTCCGTTGCGGCGATGATGAATTGGTCCAGGCGTGTCGGTAAGGCTAACGAACAGGGCGCCCCACAAAAATGGAATTCCAAAAGAAAGCCAATCCTGATGAACCATGATTAGCATTGGGATGAGCACTCCCGTGGTAATACGAACGCCTGAATTCCAGTATTGACTTGTCGTGAATTTTTGTATTTCCTTTAGGTAGTCGATTCCCCTTGTCATCAAATGCTAAAATACATGAACGAGATGATTCTCATGAAAAGAAATTTTGCACAAGCCCGTGCAGAAACAAGTATCCTATAACGAACGTTTGAAGAACTTCGCTCATGCTTCCTGGATTACGATGATCAAACGATACAATTACACGTTTTATTTACCGAGAATATCTTCAACGCTTTTTCCCATTTTTCCATTGCCTAAACCTTCGTTTTCATCTTCATCCGTACTGGTGGCGGATAAAGATTTTTCTTGCGTTTCATGCCCTGATAATTCGTCGTGTTCTAACTCATGCAAGTCTTTGGGCGTCGATTCCGGTGCCTCTTTTTCTTCGAGGCTTTTTTTCATTTTTGATTTCGCTTTCATACGATGATAACAGTATGTGGCGACTTTTGGTTGAGGTTGGCTCTCTCAAATTTCCGAAAGCTTATTTCTTTTTAAGCATCGGGAACAGGCGCTTGATATCTTCTTCAGTCGGCCGCGAACCATATTCACAAATTTCAAATGCTTCCGCATGTTGAACCTGGGCAGCGTGCTCTTTGCCGTACCACTTTTCAAGGGCCAATCGAACTTCCGGTGTAATTTTTACCGTCCGGTCTGTTGCGAGCCACGCTTCGCGTTTTGAAATTTCTTTGGGAACCTGATCAAGATATCCGCCGATCCATGGTAACCATTCATACACCTGTGACTCATGTGCATCAAGCGCATGGATTTTCTGTGAGAAAACCGTTGAAATATCTACCGCGATGTCGGGTCTGAATTGATTCGGCCGCTGGAAGAAATCCTGAAAATACAAGAACACGGGATTTTTTTTCAAGGGTGGTGTGTCGGGCGCGACATTTGGCACGGCCACCATATACGCAGCATCCTGAACCAGCACACCGGTATACCGATGATCGGGGTGATAATCGTTCGGTCGCGGTGCAATAACGACGTCGGCGTTCCATTCACGGATCTTGCGAATCACTTGTAATCGAACTTCGAGTGAAGGGAGCAATTCTCCGTCATGATTATCCAGAACTTCGTACTCCACGCCATAACGTTTTCCAGCTTCTTTGGCTTCCAACATTCTCCTTTTGGCAAGCATTCCGCCACCCATAGACTGGTGGCCCGCATCGCCGTTGGTGACTGAAACAAATTTTACGGCGTAACCTAGCTTAGAAAGTAGAATGGCCGTCCCGCCGCCGTCCTGATCGCAGTCATCGGGATGCGCTCCGATCATAATAACTCTCAAAGGAGTAGTCTGTGCAACGCAAACGTTGGCAATCAGGATAGTTGAAAACAGGAGAATAGTGATGCATTTTTTCATGGGCGAAGTTGTTGGGACAGTATCAAAAAAAGACGACGTTGATTAAGTAATTCAAAGTTGGAATTGGTCAACTGCAGTTCCACATTTCTCAATCTCAATATTCAATCGTTTGCTATCCAAAATATGGCTCTTTGTCTCTACAATTTCAAGAATTCTATAATTATTTGATCAGAACAACGTTAATTTGTGACCGATTTCTTGATGTCAAACTGTAAAACCGAAAGAATGAACAAGGTGATCATGTTTATAGGGGCTATTCTACTGTCATCAACATCAATCTTGGCGCAAGATGCAAGTCTTGTTCAATACGATCCGTTATTTTGGAAAGACCAGTTAAAGCTGGACCGGGATCAATGCCAGAAAATAAAAGAGATCAACAGCGAGTATTATCAAAGTCTTTTTGCCGCCTATGAGGAAAAAAAGGGTGACCGTAACGCCTTAAAAAAATCAGCGAATAAAAGCTTATTGCAAAGAAATCAGGAGATCTGGGAAACTTTTCATCCAAAACAACGAAAACGCTGGAAACGGATCTGGCATGCAAGCACTTCCAAAGTGCCGACGAACGAGTCGTAAGATAGCATACCCCAAGATTCCAAACTTCAGGAGGCTGACATCACATCCTCAACCGTTTTCCCTTGTTAGCCGGACACCTTTCAGCATATTCCTGTGTAGTGGGAATTACCGCGTAACAGTGCACCACTGCTATCCGTCGCAATTTTTTACGGCCAGAATAAGTGTAAATTTCGATACGAGACGGTTTTTTCTTTCTGAAGAAAACGGCAAGGAAATTGGTTCTATCAGAACAAGAAACTTTAATCCAATGCGAAAATTAATCTTTTTAATGGTCCTCGTTGGCTTTAGCTACAACGTTAAATGCCAGATCAATCTCAACAAATTAAAGAAGACGTTGGAGGGCGAATCTCTTTCTTCGGAAGACGTGGCGCAAGGCCTTAAAGAGGCGTTAACCAACGGGGTTTCCAAAGGATCGGATTTAGTTTCTCAAGTGGACGGCTATTTCAAAAATCCAGAAATAAAAATTCCATTTCCTCCTGAAGTAAAGCAAGTAGAAACCAGCCTGCGGCAACTAGGACTGGGAAGCGAAGTGGACCGGTTTATATTAACGCTGAACCGGGGTGCGGAAGAAGCGGCGAAAGAAGCAAAGCCGATATTTGTCGAGGCCGTAAAGCAAATGACCATTCAGGACGCGTGGGCGATATTAAGAGGTGAAAAAGACGCGGCTACACAATACCTGAAAAGCTCAACGTCGACGGTGCTGAAGGAAAAATTCAAACCCATCATTCAACAGGCGCTGGAAAAAGTCAACGCCACTAAATATTATGGCGACCTGGTCGGCACTTACAATAAGATCCCCCTGGTTCAGAAAGTCAACCCGGACTTAAATGAATATGCCACCGAGAAGGCTATTGAAGGATTGTTTGTTATGATCGCCAAAGAGGAAAAAAATATTCGTGAAAATCCTATGGCGCGAACCAGCGAGCTGCTTAAGAAAGTTTTTGACGCCCAGTGAAATTATTAAGGAAGGCTTATCTCATTCTCTTCCGGTATTGACAATCAGAATTCGCGAATGGAGTTCCTCGCGGTGTATGCGCTAGCGTCGTCTATACATAAATGCGGTAGTAAGATTCCGTTTTACGTGTTTGCCGTTCCCAAGCCACGTAGTTTCCCTCTGCACGTTGCTCTGTGTTCAATCGCGTCCAAGGAACCGTGACAGCCTTGGCAGTGGCAGATTCACCCTCCTGAATGGCGCATATACACCCGGTCGTGCTGCGATCGATGGTGTAGATTTACTAGAATATAATATCAATGAATATGGGAACGTACATCGTCAATGAAGATATCGCCGCCTTTGGCTTTCAGGTAAACACCTTTCCAGACGGAATCGGAGAAGCATTTGATAAACTAATAGCGATGGTGCCGGAAGGATTAAACAGATCCTATTATGGATTATCATACATGACACCCGACAACAAGGTCGTTTACATCGCAGCGGTCGAAGAAAAAATGAGAGGTGAAGCCGAGAGCAATAACTGCGAAAAGTACAAGATCGAAAAAGGAAAATATCTAACGGTAACAGTGCTGGACTGGCAGCAAAAGACCCACACGATCAAAGATGTTTTTCACAACATGATGAGTCAGAAAAACGTTGACCACGGAAAACCCTGCGTCGAGTGGTATAAGAATGACGATGAAATGATGTGCATGCTCAAGCTGATTTCCTGACCGGCAATCATCGACATTCACCGGCCGTGGCCCTTGTCACATTTGCATTTGGCAAGGCCTATGGGAATGCTCGCAAAACCCTTTATATTTGTTATGGACCAAAATCCTGACCATATGAAGAAAAATATATTATTGGTGGATGACGACCGGATCTTCAATTTTCTCAGCGAAAAGACCATTACGTCCCTCGGCCTTGCTAACGAAATAAATTTTGCTTCGAACGGAAAGCAGGCGCTTGAGATTCTCGACAGATGTAAAAAAGGCGAGTTGCAAATGCCCGATATTATTTTTCTTGATCTGGATATGCCGGTAATGAATGGTTATGAATTCCTGGACGAGTTTGCAAAAATTGATTTTCCAAATAAGAATGCAATTACCATTGTTGTGCTGACTTCCTCTGCGGATCCCCGGGACATTGACCGTACTAAACAGCTGGGCATAAGGTATTACTACAATAAGCCATTGTCGAGGGATGAAATCAAAAAATTAGTGGGACAAGAGTTTTCCATTTATCTTAATTAGGATAACCCTTAATAAAATCCGCAAGGATCTTTGGGTGCAGATCTGTTGCAAATTCGCGGTAAGCTAATAACGATGAAGGTTTCTCGACGAAAATGGGCGAAACGCTCCTGCCCGAGCGCTTAAGTTCGAAGGGACCATTGCCGAATCCAAGGGAAAGCACGATGACTTTTATGAATGTAAAATTGGGATTTAATGTTATTTCCCTCGCGATCTCAATACCGCTTTTGCCTGGCATATTGAGGTCTGTGATGATCACGTCCGGCAGCCGCCGCGCATCATAAAGAAATTCCATCAACTCTGAACCATCTGAAAATTTTGCTACGATGTCATAGTGCGACACCGCACCAAAACCTTTCTCCATGAAATACAGTTCATCCGGGTCGTTGTCTACCAGGATGATTTTTATACGATCCATCATAGCAGTGAACAGCATTCTTCAAATAATGTTTAAAACTGATTAAAATGAGTTCTGGATCCAGGGCATTTACGGCCGTCCTTAAATGATAATTAAATTATTATTAAGTTTATAGGCCAACATCCGGTCAGCAGCAACACCCCCGTTGTGTCACGTCTTGTCGACTTTTGAGTAGTGGACATTGTTGCGGGACTGTCGGTATATATTTAAGAGACTTAAACCTACAACAACGAATGTCATTCGATCCTCAACAGAATCATCAAGTCCGCAGAATCCTGAAATCGGTTATAATCGGAATAGTCTTTTTAACAGCGGATTCCTGCAGCCCGTCAGAGACCAAAAAGGACAATTCCAATCTTTTGCCCTATCAGAATACAGATTTAAGTATTGACGAACGGGTAAGCGATTTGGTTGGCCGGATGACCTTGGAAGAAAAGATCAGCCAGATGGTAAACCAAGCTGCGGCGATAGAACGATTGGGTGTGCCTGAATACAACTGGTGGTCGGAAGGGTTGCATGGCGTCGCCAGGGCGGGCCTGGCCACGGTATTTCCTCAGGCCATTGGCCTAGGGGCCACCTGGGATCGTGACCTGATGTTTCGCGTTTCCACGGCAATTTCTGACGAAGCCAGGGCAAAACATCATGATTTCGCCAGGAAGGGAAAACGATTTATATACCAGGGCCTTACATTGTGGTCTCCCAACATCAATATTTTTCGCGACCCGCGGTGGGGCAGAGGTCAGGAAACGTACGGAGAAGATCCATACCTGACCGCCAGGCTTGCCGTTGAATTTATCAAAGGCTTGCAGGGTGATGATTCGGTGTATTATAAAACAATTGCGACAGTCAAGCATTTTGCTGTGCATAGCGGCCCTGAAATTGATCGCCATACCTTTAATGCGGTCATTGGCGATAAGGACCTCAATGAAACTTATCTTCCTCAGTTTGAAGTAGGGATAAAAGAAGGCAAAGCTTATTCTCTGATGTGTGCCTACAACCGATACAACGGTGAAGCCTGCTGTACCAGTGGAAAGCTGATGAACGATGTGCTGCGAAAGGACTGGGGTTTTAGCGGGTTCGTTGTTTCCGATTGTGACGGCATCGTGGACATTTACAAAAACCATAAACAAGTAGCAACACCAGCGGAGGCAGCAGCGCTGGCAGTAAAATCGGGAACTGACCTGGAATGTGGAAAGGTTTATCTCAATCTGAAAGAGGCAGTCGAAAAAAATCTGATCACAGAACAGGAAATCGATGTCTCAGTGAAAAGATTGTTTACGGCCCGGTTTAAATTGGGAATGTTCGATCCTGCCGAGAAGGTGCGTTATGCCAACATTCCATATTCCGTCGTCGATAGCCGCGAACACAAGCTTATGGCAGTGGAAGCGGCACAAAAATCGATCGTCCTTTTAAAGAATGCGAACAATACGCTGCCCCTTAAAAAAGATTTAAAGACCCTGGCTGTCATCGGGCCCAATGCAGACCAATGGTTGATGTTGCTGGGGAACTACAATGGGGTTCCTTCTGAAGCGGTGACGCCGCTGCGTGGTATCAGGGAGAAGCTCCCCTCAACCAACGTACTCTACGCACAGGGTTGTGAGCTGGCAGACGGCATGCCGACGTACAAAACCATTCCCGGCGAAGTTTTATTCACTGATAATGGAAATGGACTGAAGGCGGAATATTTTAATAACATCGACTTGAGTGGTAGTCCGTTGTATACAGCAACCGACAAAACCATAGATGTAAATTGGTCTAACAAGGCGCCACGCGAGGATTTGAATGATGATAACTTTTCCGTGCGGTGGACGGGAGAGCTTAAGCCGGACAAGACAGCCGTGTACCAGCTAGGGTTTATCAGTACCACGAATACACGTCTGTATTTGAATGACAGCCTTGTTGCAAAAACGATTTACCATTTCCGCGATGAGTATGGCGATCCCCGGCTCAGAAAATCTCCGCCGATGAGACTGGAAGCGGGCAAGACATATAAGATCGTTTTGGAAGCCATTGAAACGTACGCGGATGCGCAAGTCCAGCTTGTTTGGGCACGTCCGCAGCCAGATCTGATGAAGGAAGCGCTTGATGCAGCCCGGCAGGCGGATGCAGTGGTAATGTGTATGGGACTTACCGCGCGGATGGAAGGCGAGGAAATGGACATTGTGATCGATGGATTCAAGGCCGGTGACCGGACAAAAATCGATCTGCCGAGACCTCAGCAAGAGCTGATCAGGGAGGTTCAGGCGCTGGGTAAGCCCGTCATCCTGGTCATGCTGAATGGAAGCGCTCTTGCGATTAATTGGGAGCAGAAAAATGTGGCAGCAATCCTGGAGGCCTGGTATCCCGGTCAGGCTGGCGGTCAGGCTATCGCTGATGTGCTTGTTGGCGATTATAACCCAGGGGGAAAGCTCCCTGTGACATTTTATAAATCCACGAGCGACCTACCTGCTTTTTCGGATTATAATCTTACCAAACAGACTTATCGGTATTTCAAAGGCGAGCCGCTGTATCCGTTTGGCTATGGGCTGAGCTATACAACGTTTGCCTATGAAGATCTTAAGGTGGAAAATAATTACAAAGCCGGTGACGCGGTTAAGATTTCTGCAACGGTGAAGAACACGGGAGAACGGGCCGGGGACGAAGTTGTGCAGGTATACGTGTCACACGTGAATGCTCCTGTCAAGGTTCCCGTTCGATCGTTGGCTCAGTTCCAGCGTGTCACGCTTGAGCCGGGCGAATCGAAGGCAGTGGATTTTACAATACCATCCGATGCTTTTGCAATCTTTGACGAAAAAGGGGAGAAGAAAGTAGTGCTTGGGCAATTTGAAATTGCAGTCGGTGGAGGGCAGCCCGTGAAAGTTGGTGGAAAGGATCTCCCCGTTGTGAAGGCTAAGATTAATTTGCAGTAAGAGCTGCTGGTCCTGAGCTTTAATTTATTCGGCCCGAAGACTTTTGCCAAGAAAATTGAAAAAGAATAAAAGGGATAAAGCCCGGAGCACTCACGGGCTTTGAGAACCGTCAGCGCGCGGAATGCAATCCCAGTTTATTGCCTTCAGTGTCGGTAAAGATGGCGAAGAAACCAATTTCCGGACTGATCTCTGTTTTCGGTATAATAATTTTGCCACCATGAGGCTCAACCTTGTTCAATGTGGTTGTCAGATCGTCTCCTGCGTACAGGTAAACGGTTGCTCCCTGGGCACCCGGCATATACCCCTCGCCGTTAATTAATACCACAGAGACAGCTTCGCCATCACTGGGGAACAGACCCATTCGTGTACCCTGCATGTCCGTTTCTTCGATAGTGATGTTTAAAATCGCCTGATAGAACTTGACAGCTCGTGGGAAATCAGTCGTGGGAATTTCGACAATTGAAATTAAATTTTTCATAGCTTGTTTGTTTCACAGCGCAAGCTTATCGATTCGGAAACTGGCGAAATTGTAAAAACGCGACAATGTCAGTCTTCCTTGTAGAAAATAGTTGAAAGAACCATTTTCTCATCTTCCAGGAATTCTTTAGGATTTATTCCTGTGAATTCTTTAAAGTCTTTAATGAAGTGTGCCTGGTCGTAGTAGGCGCTGTCATAAGCAATTTTTGTAAGGCTCTCGGATTGCTGATTCAAAAGCATTCTCAGAGCGGTTTGTAACCTGATCACTTTTCCTAGCTGCTTTGGACTTATCCCAACGTGTTTGATGAATTTTCTTTCGAGCTGTCTTTTTTTTGACAGATCATTTTCAAGAATTGAATTGATCGATTTACTTCCTCCTGTAGACAATAAAACGTCGATCGTTGATTTTACGATATGGTCGATTGTAGACTTGTTTTTCAACTTATTTAAGAGGAATTCTTCAATCACACCTATTCTCGTATTTGTTCCGCTTGCCTGTACGATCTTCCTCTCAAGATCGCTTGCTTGCTTTTCTCCGAACAAAATTCCTAAAGGCGTTTCCGTATTTGCCAGCTGTTTTAACGATGCCGTCACGAAGGTTGTAAAACCGTAGGGATAGAATCTCACAGCAAAAGTGTTGACATATCCAGTCGGTTGAATAAAAAATGGGTCTGTTGTTTGACCGAGAATCATGGCACGCGGCTGAATTAAGAAATTATCGCCCGAAGTGAACCGTTTTACGTTGTCGCCGAGTATGAATATCATTTCAATGCAGCCGTCGGGTATGATGCGTTGCCTTTCGTGCGTTCCAGCCGGTACTTCCAATGTCCAGTAGCATTTTACAAGTGGGTTTAAATCCGGATGCGGTGGAAAGGTTTGGTAGTTCATTGATCGTTAAAAACGTTTTTTGTGGCACCTCACTTCATTGAATGGAAAATATCTGCCGTCGCAAAATCATAATAGCGAGATGATATCGGGTCTATCGACACCATGTTACCTAATTAGTTTGAGTCCGCAGGCTTGCCGTACCGGTAGTGACCGATGATCTTGTATTCAAAAAGACAGTCTGCCAATACCTGCCCTCCGCCGATATTATGAACGATCATGTTTCTTTTCCCATCCTCCGATTTTCGATTCACCACAATACCAATATGCGTTATTCCGCCAGTTAGATTCCAGCAAACTACATCACCTGGTTTATAGTCGTCCGGACGGTCGGTGATGCTTAATTTTGCGTTTTTCCGTTCAAAAAACTTCATGAGGTTGGGTACTCGACGATGGTCGATATTTTTATCCGTCGTGCGCAGGCCCCAATTTTTCGGATACACATCGAAATTGCCTTTCATGTCTTCATGTACCTCCTGTTGCAGATCCACACCAAGTTTTCGATAAGCCCTTATGACAACATCGGTGCACACGCCTCTATCGGAGGGAACGTCCCCGTTCGGATACTTTATCGAATAGTATTTCGGATCGTAAACGACCTTTTGGTGCGTGAGCAATATTGCTGATTCGGACAACTTCATAAAGAAGTCGGTTTGTGCGCTTGAAGCCGAAACAAAAAAAGTTAGAATAAAGCAGGAAACGGTCGGTTTCATATGAGTGCAGCGAATTTTTTCAAGAGTGATATCAGGTGTTCAGGATTAAAATTATAAATGTATCAATTCGGCTTCTTCCTCCAGCCATCGCATAAGTGGTTGAAGTCATGGATTTTGTTTTTGTCGTCCAACAGAAATTGCCCAAGGAGGTAACATTTTCGAAGTTCATAATATAGCGGTAATCTACGAATTCCTTTGTGGTGCCTTTGTAATAATTGCAGAAAATAGCACCAAGGAGTTTTACCTCCCTGTCTTTTCCCTCGGGTATTCTCCTCTCTGTTAAAAACGTTTTGGCTTGAAAAGCTTTTTTTAACCAGATCATACCTTATCAAAATTTTTAACGCAGAGATGCTGAGGCGCAAAGGTTCGTTGAGGAATAAATTTCGA
>DASUTP010000385.1:0-6551 GCA_036374515.1 Chryseolinea sp.
GAGCTATTTCAAAAGGACGTCGAAGAAAAGGGATTGCCCGTCGCGAATAGAAAATATGTTCTCAATGGGTTAGGATTTTTGGCGAAAAGTTTTTTCTGGAAAAGGTCAGCTACTACAAACTCTTATTCATTCGTTATGATAAAAAATTATTTCAAAATGGCCTGGCGCACGTTGCAGGCCTACAAGAGCACTACTGCTATCAACATCCTGGGCTTGGTGGTCGGCATTGCATCGGCCATGGTCATTCTTACATTCATTCGATTTGAAACAAGCTTCGATACCTTCCATAGCAATGCTGATAATATTTACCGCGTTGTTAGAATTAGCGGGAGTGATATGTCGGAGTTTAGGACCGGTATTTCTTATCCGGTTCCCGTTGCGGTGAGAAGCGAGATCTCATCCCTGGAGAAGGTCGTCTCGATGGAGTACTTTGGCGGCGCTAATGTCGATGTGCTGGATGCGTCTGGGCAAACCGTTAGCAAGTACCGCGAGGAAACAGGATGTGTGCTCGTGGAGGGAGAGTTTTTCAATGTTTTTGATTTTAAGGGAACAGCATTTAGATGGATAAAGGGAAACCCCGCGACGGCGCTGATTAAGCCCAACAGCGTGGTGCTTACAGAATCGATTGCCAAGAAATACTTTGGCGACCAGGATCCCATCGGCAAAATATTACAGCTTCAAAAGAGATATAACTTTGAGGTTACCGGCATATTAAGCGATTTCCCGCAAAACACTGATTTTCCATTTACGATTTTGCTCTCCTATTCGACCCTTGAGAAGATGGTGGGGAACGATCGCATGCAAAATTGGTTTAGCGTCAATGATTCACATAACACGTTCGTAGTCTTGCAGCCCGGGACGTCAGCAAAAGAAATGGAAGATGAAATAGCAAAGGTCCATGCCGCGCATACACCGAAAGAACTGCATGAGATGCGGCACTATCTTTTGCAAAAATTTGAGGATGTCCATTACGATGCCCGGTTCAGGAATTTCAGCGGCAGGACTATCAGCCGGGAAACCATTATGGCGTTGGGAATAGTTGCCGCTTTCCTGCTTCTCACGGGAAGCATTAATTACATTAACCTTTCCACTGCGCAGTCGGCTTTGCGCGCAAAGGAAATCGGGCTGCGTAAAGTAATGGGAAGCAACCGGAAAAATCTGGTCACGCAGTTCTTGACTGAGACCCTTATTGTCGTATCAATCGCCGCTGCTATCGCGATGGTTGCGTCCGAAATTTTGCTGATGAACCTACAGCCCCTTCTTCAGTTTCGCCATGAATCTAATTTTTCCGATCCTTTCATGTTAATGGTCCTGCTGCTGATTGTAGTGCTTGTGACATTTTTTTCGGGAATTTATCCTTCACTAACGATCTCAAGGTTTAACCCGCTTACTTCGTTAAAAAATAAATTTTCCACGGAGAGAATGGGAGGAATGAGCTTAAGAAAAGTTTTGGTCGTGGTCCAATTCACAATAACACAAATGCTTGTCGTCGGCACATTTATCGTCGTAAGTCAGATGGACTTTTTTCAGAATGTGAATATGGGATTTAATCAGGAGGCGATCATTACGGCACGCGTCCCAGACAACAGAGACCACCGGATTGAGCAACTGAGAGAACAGTTACAGTCTCAATCTTTTGTGTCGGCTCTCAGTTTCAGTTTTACCCTTCCATCGGGAGTAAAAAGGCCGCGGTCATACATGGACATCGGCAAGCCTGAAGCAAGCGCAATGGAGGATTATCAAGTTTATGAATACGAAGCAATTGATCCAAATTATCTCGGATTGTTCCAAATCAAATTGCTGTCAGGAAGAAACCTCACCATGAGCGATTCTGTTGGAAACATTCTCATCAACAAAACGTTGGTGAAAAATTTGCAACTAGGTACTGCAGCGGACGCTGTGGGAAAGGAATTAAAAATGGGAGATGGTAAACTGGTAACCGTCGTGGGTGTCGTCGACGATTTTTATTCGAACTCCCTGAAGGAAGGTGTTGATAACATTGTTATGGCGATCGCTCCCCGTGACTATATAACGATGAGCATCAGACTCACGCCGAACGAAGACGGTGGATTGCTGGTAGATAAAATACAGGCAATTGAAAAGATCTGGTCAAGTACATTTCCCGACTTTGTGTTCAACTACCAGTTTTTCGATGAAAACATCAAAGCATTTTATGAGCAGGAACGCAGATATTCAAAGCTCTTTCAAATATTCTCCGTGGTGTTTTTGATCATAGGATGCCTGGGACTTTATGGATTAATTACATTCATTGTCAATCGAAAAAGTAAAGAGGTTGCTATCCGAAAAGTTCTTGGAGCAAATGTTGCCAATATCCTGTCACTTTTTTCCAAAGAGTACCTCCAACTGATCGTATTGTCGTTTGTGCTGGCGTCGCCCGTTGCTTACTATGTCGTCAACAGCTGGCTGAATAATTTTGCAAATCGAATCGAGCTTCAGTGGTGGCTGTTTGTCCTTCCCGGATTTATGGTTCTGCTAATAGCGTTGCTGGTCGTCATCACCAAATCGTTTAAGGCCGCAAACGCCAACCCGGTTGAAAAGTTGAAGTATGAATAGGGGAGGCTGACAAGCAACGCTGGGTTGGTGCGGGGGAAACTGGATAATGAAAATGATTTTCGTAATTTTCATTTTCGATATACCATGAAAGCTCTCGTCTATACCCGGTACGGTACCCCTGATGTACTGGAAGTAAAGGAGGTAGAAAAACCTGTTCCCAATGACAATGAAGTGTTGGTAAGAGTTCGTGCCGCGTCGCTCAATGATTGGGATCTTGGACTTTTAGAAGGCGACGTTGTAAACCGCATATTGAATGGCATCCGCGTTCCGAAAATAAAAATCCTTGGTTCGGACATCGCTGGCCGTGTTGAAGCCATTGGCAAAAACGTAACAAAGTTCCAGATAGGCGATGAAGTGTTTGGCGACCTAAGCGGTCGGTGGGGAGGGTTTGCAGAATATGTTTGTGCCCCGGAAAATTCCCTGGACCGGAAGTCGCCTGCAATGACGTTTGAGGAAGCAGCGGCGGTACCTCAGGCTGCCATGCTGGCCGTGCAGGGATTAATTGACAAAGGAAAAATTAGGGCTGGCCAAAAGGTATTAATCAACGGTGGGGGTGGGGGTGTGGGTACGTTCGGCGTGCAAATTGGCAAACTCTACGGTGTTGAAATGACAGGAGTAGACAACGCTTCCAAATTGGATTTGATGCGGGCCAATGGATTTGACCATGTCATCGACTTTGCCAAAGAAGATTTCACGTTAGGTTCCCAACGCTATGACTTAATCCTGGATGCAAAAACCAATCGCCCGATCTTTAATTACCTGAGAGCTCTGCGCCCTGGCGGTACGTATGTCACGGTTGGTGGCGACATCAGCCGGCTACTGCAGATATTTTTGCTTTCGCCAGTGATATCAACGATCAGTAAAAAGAAGGTCGTCATTGTGGCCTTGAAAGCAAACAAGGACCTCGCCTACATGCGGCAGCTGTTTGAGTCGGGAAAAGTAAAGCCCGTAATCGATGGGCCATACAGGCTTGAAGATGCGCGAAAGGCGTTCGATTCTTTTAAGAAAGGACTTCATAAAGGGAAAGTAGTTTTTACAATCTAAGCCTGTCCGTACTGCGCGCTGATCATACTCGTTAAGAAGTAATTGCTTCGCCCCATCAAATTTACCCCTGTTCGAGGTTGGCATATGGTGTCAGGCTCGTAGTTGGCGGCCATTAGCTCTAAGGATACAAATCCTGAGATCACGTCGGAACCCGTTCTCAATTAGAAAATTAGAATGACTGCCGAAATACTCGTGAGCGTAATATTTTGTCAATAAGGGAAAAATTCAGTTGGGAATCCCATGTAGTTTTGCGAGGGGATGGATCGATGCACATTTCATTTGAGAGAAGTTGCGTCAGTCCTTTTAACAAACCAATGAAAAAATTCGATGAAAAACTTTAGAAAAATGTTGGGTTTCACTGCCCTTTGTGGATTGATTTGTTTGTCGGCCTGTGAAAAGGATGACCCTAAATCGGAGGCTTGCGAAAACGGAACACTTGTGGCTACGGTGAACGGGGACCAGGAAACCGGCAGTTCCTTTAATAATACGCTTGTGAAGGCGAGCAACGCAGGAACTGATGGAAAGAGAATGGACATCCGCGCCACCGATGCCGAAGGCAGGCAATTGATTATCAGTTTTACGGATCTGTCCACGGGAACCGAAGGCAATGGTGTCTCCACGGATGCCTATATTCCAATTGACGATGTGACGACGGGAACAGAGAATACTTTCCTGTTTACAATAATTGAGGGAGGAATATCATATCCTTTTACCGACGGAACGCTCGACATAACAAGTTGTGATGCCAATGCAAAAAAAGTATCCGGTACATTTTCATTTTCCGATGGTGAGTTTGAAGTGACCAATGGCTCGTTTACGAATATGTGTTATACCGTTCTTCAATAGATATTTTTCTGCAATGTTGCGAGATGCTTTGGAGTAGCAAGGTTGCAAACTGATCACAAGAAAGACCGCCAGGGTTAATGGACTCTGCGGTCTTTTCTTTTTTAAAGTCTTTCTGCGAGTGGAATTTAAAACGTTTTGTCGGGCATTTATTTTGCGATAGCCTTTTGCCTTTTGTTAAGACGTGCAGCGAATTTCGGCCAGTAAGAATTCCTTTACATTTCTTTGAAATCCCTCCCTGAACATTGCGATTTACGGCCGCGGTGAATTAAATTTCTGAATCTTTCTAAATTACTCTTTCAAACCCAGTCTTCATGAAAATCGCATTTGTTTTTCTCGCATACCTGCTGATCACAACGAACATCGTTGCGCAGGAAAAAGTAATCCAGCTGTATGATGGTCCAGCCCCTGGCTCGGAGTCGTGGACGTGGTCTGAAGCCGAAAACAACAATAACCTCTGGAAGACGCGGGTTGTGTATAATGTCAGCAAACCAACTTTGACTGTATTTCAGCCGGAAGCGGGGAAAGCAAACGGCACTGCTTTGGTCATCGCACCCGGCGGTGCCTTCCACGCCCTCTCCATCGACACTGAGGGATTTGACGTCGCCAGGTGGCTGGCCAAAAAAGGCGTGACGTGTTTTGTGCTGAAGTACAGAGTGGCCCGGAGCCTAACCACCGATCCTGTGAAAGAAGTAACGGACAAGTGGAATACCAAGCAATTTGAAGATGCTATCACGGCTAGTATTCCCCTGGTTGTCGCCGACGGCAGAGAAGCTATCAGCTATGTGCGAAAACATGCTGACGAATTTAACATTGTGCCCAATCGTATTGGCATTATGGGATTTTCGGCGGGTGGCACGGTGGCCTGTGGAACACTTTTTAATTACAGCCGTGAGAATCGCCCGGACTTTGCAGCACCGATCTACCCGTTTTTTCCAAAAACGATGATCGACTCCCTTCGTAAGGACGCGCCGCCGTTATTCATCGCTACAGCAACTAACGACGGACTCAATCTGGCACCGCACAGCGTCGATTTATATTCTGCGTGGCTATCCGCAAAAAAAGACGCTGAACTTCATATGTATGCGCGCGGTGACCACGGTTTCGGTATGCGCACGCAGAATATTCCCACTGACAATTGGATTGAACAGTTCGGTGATTGGTTAGACGTTCAAGGATTGTTAAAGGCGCCTGATCCGGCCTTGAAGCCCTATCTTAGGAAAGAATTTGTCTCGGGCGAAAATACACTTCCTTATCGGATACTCTATCCTGAAAATTACGACAAGACAAAAAAATATCCATTGATCCTTTTTCTCCATGGCGCCGGCGAGCGTGGCAGCGATAACGAAAAACAATTGATCCATGGCGCACGACTCTTTCTCACGGACGCCAACCGTAAAGCGTTTCCCGCCATCGTACTGGCACCGCAATGTCCCGATGATTCATTTTGGGCGTCTGCCAAAATCGACTGGTCCACGCAGCCCTTCAAAATTACACTTGATTACAGCCTTCCGGCCCAGTGGCCTTTGGTTGCTGCCAATGAGCTGGTGAAGAAAGTATCGAACGAAGAGGCGGTGGACAAATCCAGGATTTACGTGACAGGGCTTTCAATGGGTGGCATGGGAACCTTCGAGTCGGTTTATCGCTACCCTGAGTTATATGCAGCTGCCTTGCCCATTTGTGGCGGAGGCGATACCGACAGCTATGATAAGCGGGTGCGTAAGACGGCATTTTGGATTTTTCATGGTGCGGATGATTCCGTGGTGGATGTAAAACTTTCGCGCGACATGCAGGCAAAGCTGAAGACCTTGAAGGTAGAAAATAAATATTCAGAATACCCGGGGGTAAATCACAACAGCTGGGATAATGCATTTGCCGACCCTGCATTTCTTTCCTGGACATTTGCACAAAAACGGAAGTAACGGGTCGACATTTGAAAAGGTGTAGGCAGGTTATCTATTATACGAGACCGTGAGTAACTCGGCGAGGCCTGCTTTTCGGAATTGATGATCTAAGAGAATTTTTTTGTTCCTGTGAATTGCGTTCCATGGCTTCCCGTCGAGCTGTACTGAAGTGCATGACGAGCCATT
>DASUTP010000386.1:0-4669 GCA_036374515.1 Chryseolinea sp.
TGCAACGTTCAATTTGCCCTCAATCCCGACGATGACAATGACATCATCGGCATTGAAATTAATCCGCGCGTTTCAAGATCATCGGCCTTGGCTTCAAAAGCTACAGGATATCCCATTGCGAAAATTGCCGCCAAGCTTGCCATTGGATACAACCTGGATGAGCTCACGAATGCCATCACGGGAACAACTACTGCGTATTTCGAGCCGGCCATTGATTATGTTATTGTGAAAGTGCCACGGTGGAATTTCGATAAATTCCCTGGGACCGATCGCAAGCTTGGCTTGCAAATGAAATCTGTCGGGGAAGCCATGGGTATCGGCAGAAATTTTCAAGAGGCTCTTCAAAAGGCATGTCAGTCACTTGAGATCAGACGAAACGGACTGGGCGCCGACGGCAAGGAACTGACCAAGCAGGATGAATTGCTGTACAGCTTAGAACATCCCAGCTGGAACCGTGTATTCCATATTTACGATGCAATTAAGCTAGGCATACCGTTAAAGACGATTGCGAAGCTGACAAAAATTGACAGATGGTTCCTCAAACAAATAGAGGAGCTGGTTGAACTGGAAAAAGAGATAAGCCAGTACGAATTGCACACGATCCGGGAACCTTTGCTTCGCAAAGCGAAAGAAAAAGGATTTGCCGACCGGCAGATCGCATACATGCTGGATTGCTATGAGAGCGAGGTATATAAGAAACGAAAAGACCTGGGAATAAATCGGGTCTTTAAATTAGTAGACACCTGCTCCGCCGAATTTGAAGCTAAGACGCCTTATTACTACTCCACGTTCGAAGCTGAAAATGAATCCGTGAGTTCATCGAGAAAAAAGATTGTCGTTTTGGGATCAGGGCCGAACCGCATCGGTCAGGGAATTGAATTTGATTACTCGTGCGTTCACGGTGTGCTTGCCGCGAAAGAATGCGGTTATGAAACGATCATGATCAATTGTAACCCGGAAACGGTGTCAACTGATTTTGATGTTGCCGACAAACTCTATTTTGAGCCTGTGTTCTGGGAACATATTTATGATATCATCCAGCACGAAAAACCCGAAGGTGTTATTGTGCAGCTGGGCGGTCAGACCGCTTTGAAACTTGCAGAGAAACTTCATAAATATGGCATAAAGATCATCGGGACTACTTTTGATGCCCTTGACCTTGCTGAGGACCGCGGAAGATTTTCGACCCTTTTGAAGGAATTGAATATTCCGTATCCGGAATTCGGCGTGGCTGTAAATGCGGATGCGGCCATTGAAGTTTCAAAAACAATAGGCTTTCCGTTGTTAGTTCGTCCGTCATACGTTTTGGGGGGACAAAGCATGAAAATAGTGATCAACGAGCAGGAGCTGGAAGATCATATCCTGGATATCTGGAAACATTTGCCTGAGAATAAGGTGTTGCTGGACCATTTCCTCGATGGAGCGATCGAAGCGGAAGCGGATGCGATCTGTGATGGAAAGGATGTGTACATCATCGGGATCATGCAGCATATCGAACCCGCGGGTATTCACTCCGGCGACTCGTATGCGGTGCTGCCGCCTTATAACCTTGGCGACTTCGTGATCAAGCAGATCGAGCACTACACGCACAAGATTGCTCTTGCGTTGCAAACCGTTGGATTGATCAATATCCAGTTTGCGATCAAGAACGATAAGGTGTACATCATCGAAGCAAATCCCCGTGCCTCGCGAACGGTTCCTTTTATTTGTAAAGCCTACGACGAGCCCTATGTCAATTATGCTACGAAAGTGATGCTGGGAGAGAAGAAGGTGAAAGACTTTACGTTTAATCCCACAAAAAAAGGTTACGCCATCAAAGAGCCGGTGTTCTCGTTCCATAAGTTTCCCGATGTAAATAAGGAACTGGGGCCGGAAATGAAATCAACCGGCGAATCAATTTATTTCATCGACGACCTCATGGATGATTACTTCATGAAGATCTATTCGGAGAGAAACCTTTACTTGAGCCGGTAAGCGTCGCCAACCTGCAGGTTTTTTTACCAATTCTCGCGTTTTTTTGCCTTTCCGGCCAAAGTTCGGGAAAGTCATGGACTAAATTGGGTAATTACTCGTTGAACCTATACCTTTGTTTTCAGGTTATTCATGAAATAAATACCATGCTTAAATTTCTGATCATCACCAGTTTGGTTTTATACCTGGTATATAAATTAGGTTCGCTGTTTTTCAAGGCTGGCGCAGCTTCTCAACATCTTCGCAACCAGCAGAAAAACTCATTTAACCCCAACCAGGATCAGAAGCGAAAGAGCGGCTCCAAGCCGGGCGAGTATATCGATTACGAAGAGGTTAAATAATTTTCCTCCTCTGACATCCAAATTTTAAGTTTTCTAAGGGTGAGCACCATTCACTTCCATAAATATCAGGCAACGGGCAATGACTTCGTGATCATCGACAATCGTGAGGCAAAATTGTCTTTTACGAATGAGGAGATCGCAAAAATCTGTCATCCAAAATTCGGCATCGGCGCCGATGGATTGATGCTTATTGAAGAGCATCCCACACTTAATTTCCACCTGGAGTATTTTAACAGCGATGGCTCAAAGAGTCTGTGCGGAAATGGATGCCGCGCGGCAGTTCAATTCGCCTCTCAATTGGGCCTGGTGAATGGTAAAGCAACATTTACGGCCTTCGATGGACCCCACGCTGCCGAAATTCTTCCATCCGGCAATATCCGGTTAAAAATGGGAGATGTGACAGAAACGAAGGCGATTGGTCCTGACTATTATATTAATACGGGGTCGCCGCATTTTATACGGTTTGTGCCTGCCGTGAAAGACTACCCGGTGTTTGAAGAAGGTAGAAAAATCCGATACTCGAAGGACTTTCAACCTGGGGGTACAAATGTGAATTTCGTGGAGCTTCAGGAGAATAATTCCATTTTTGTCAGAACTTACGAACGCGGTGTGGAGAACGAGACATGGTCGTGTGGAACGGGTATCACTGCCGCCGCATTGGCAGCTTCCCTGAAAGGAGCAGTTTCACCAGTCAATATCAATACCCGGGGTGGAAATCTTACCGTAGAATTCAAAAGCGGACAGTCGGGCACATTTCACGAGATTTATCTCGTTGGCCCTGCCAAAATGGTCTTTAAAGGGCAATTGGAACTGTAATTGCTCATCCGGAATTCAAAAAACAATTTAACTTTGACCTCCATTGGAGAACCTGTCTGCGACAGGCGGGTCCGTTCTACATTGTCCGTTAACAATGGGATTGTACGGATTAAGCTTAACGATAACGGAAAACGAACAACAACAGCATGTTAAAACTCATTGCCAAACTTTTCGGAACGAAATCCGAAAAAGATATTAAACGGATAATGCCGCTGGTTGAAAAAACCAAACAGGAGGGCGAGCGGATCAAGAATTTAAGCAACGATGGTCTCCGTGACGAGACGAAAAAAATTCAGGAAGAGATCAACCAGGAGTTAAAAGGCATTGATGATCAACTGGCCGGATTACACCAAAAAATCGCAGACAACCCTTCGCTCGATATAAACGAAAAAGAAGCGTTGTTTGGTCAGATCGACAAGCTGGAGGAAGATAGAAATAAAGAGCTGGAAAAAGTCCTTCTGAAAGTACTGCCAAATGCTTTTGCTATCGTACGCGAAACGGCTAAGCGCTTCAAGGAAAATGAGTACCTGGAAGTTACTGCGCAGGATTTCGACCGTATTATTTCCGGAACAAGGGAGAACGTAAAAATTGAAGGTGATAAGGCGCTCTGGTACAATAAGTGGATGGCGGCGGGAAATCTTATTACCTGGGACATGGTTCATTACGAGGTCCAGATTATAGGAGGAATTGTATTACACGAGGGAAAGATTGCCGAAATGGCGACCGGGGAAGGAAAGACATTGGTTGCTACGTTCCCTGCGTTCTTAAACGCGCTGGCAAAACGCGGCGTCCACCTTGTGACGGTAAATAATTATTTGTCGGTCCGCGACAGTGAATGGATGGGTCCTATTTTCCAGTTTCATGGGATCAGCGTGGATTGCATTGACAAATATGAACCCAACTCGCTGGCTCGCATCAATGCCTACAAGGCTGACATCACATACGGGACCAATAATGAGTTTGGCTTCGATTACCTGCGCGATAATATGACGCGCGAGCCACAGGAGCTTGTACAGCGCTCACATCACTTCGCAATGGTTGATGAAGTAGATTCTGTATTGATCGATGAGGCCAGGACACCACTGATTATTTCAGGCCCGGTGCCACGGGGCGACCAGCACGAGTTCTACGACCTGAAGCCACGCATTTTTAAATTGGTCGAGGCCCAGAAAAAGTTGGTGAACGAATATTTGAACAATGCCCGTAAGCTGATCGCTGAAAATAACGAGAAGGATGGTGGTCTCAATTTGTTCCGGGCATTTCGCGCCATGCCGAAACACAAACCACTGATTAAATATTTAAGTGAGACGGGCAACAAAGCCATTTTGCAGAAAACGGAAAATTTTTACCTGGCCGACAACAAGCGAAATATGCCCGAGGCTGATAAGCCGCTGTACTTTATTATTGATGAAAAAGACAACAGTGTTGATCTTACCGAAAAAGGCATTGATCTTATAACCGGCGAAGGCGAAGACCCAAAATTTTTTATTCTTCCGGAAATTGGCACCGAACTTAATCGTATAGAAAAAGATACCGCATTG